>JANMHK010000097.1:0-2602 GCA_031375135.1 Sphingobacteriales bacterium
GTTGGACGCTTATCGCAGATCAGTTAAGGTTCCGTTTAAACTCGGCATAAGGGTAGCAGCAGAAGAAGAGCCCACTTTTCCTTTCTACACTTCCCGCCTTGGATTAAGGGCGAAGGATATACTGGAATTTTACGTGGATCATATTGAAGGGTATGAAGACAAATTCCAATTGAAGATGCTTCACGTATTCCTGAATAAAGGAATCAAAGATGATATCTACTATTGGAGTGAGCTTAATAAGGTAGTCAACCTCTATTGCCAGTTAAAGAAGATCTGCCCTGAATTGGACTCGATCAATATTGGTGGTGGATTCCCCATCAAACATTCCCTGGGCTTTGACTACGATTACCAGTTCATGGTCAATGAGATCGTTGGTAATATCAAAAAAGCATGTAAAAAGGCCAAGGTGCAGATGCCGAATATCTACACAGAGTTCGGCAGCTATACTGTTGGTGAGAGCATGGCCCATATTTACAGCGTCATTGCGCAAAAGATACAGAACGACCGGGAGACCTGGTACATGATTGATTCTTCATTTATTACAACACTGCCGGACACCTGGGGCATCGGTGAGAAATTCCTGATGCTACCCGTCAATAAATGGGATAATGACTATCAACGGGTAGTGCTGGGTGGAATCACCTGCGATAGCCATGACTATTATGATTCAGAAGAACACATCAATGAAGTGTTTTTACCTAAGCTTACGTCCAATGGTGAGAACAACGATGATAAAGAGCCGTTGTATGTTGGATTTTTCCATACAGGTGCCTACCAGGATCAGATCAGTGGTTATGGGGGCATAAAGCATTGCCTCATACCATCGCCTAAACATATTATTGTTGAACGGGATAAGAATGGCAAACTGGTCGATTGGGTATACGCTAAAGAACAGTCAGCACAAAGCATGCTGAAGATCCTGGGTTATATCAAATAAGCCCTTTGAATTCAACCTTTAATTCCTGACCACAACCGTAGTGGTCTTTTTCTTTTTCTGCTGGCCGGGTGCGAATGCTTTTGCAGATTGCTGCCCGTATATTTTTTTTGCCTGACCTGGAGGCATGTGGTTGTTAGGGCTATTCACAATAATGGTAGTTCTGCTCCGGGAGGGAGTGTGGCAAGCGCCGGCGAGGACTATTGAAGATACGAGGACAAGCATTCCAAGGGTACGGATCGTATAATTCATCACAAGGTTTATGTATATGATCCAAATTGTCTGCCAAATTCAATATTTTCAATATATGAAATCAATATTTATCTTAATTTTTTGCTTTCTGGGCTCCGGCGTTTTTGCGCAATCTGCTGAAGACTCTGTCAAGCAGACAGTTAACCGATTGTTTACAGCGATGAGTGAAGGAGACTCAGCGGGGGTTGTAAGTGTTTTTGCAGAAGGAGCTGTACTGCAAACCATTGCAAAAGACGGCGTACAGAAAGACAGTTACTTTGATTTTGGGTCTTCTATTGGAAAGCTTAAGAAAGGCCGACTCGATGAGCGGATCAGTTATGGAGCCATTCATATTGATGGACCATTGGCTTCGGTATGGACGCCATACCGACTCTATGTTGATGGCAATTTTATCCATTGCGGAGCAAATTCTTTTCAGCTCGCAAGGATTTCGGGGGCCTGGAAAATCGTGCACCTGATTGATACCAGACGAAAGGATTGCAACTAGTGCAGTACACGTTTATACTTCTTGATAACGACGCAAGAGTCCGCCCTTAATTTACTTTCAATTTGTATTTCTTGATCACCTTCGGATCATTGAAATATTTATCGGCATCAGCCTGATTCACACCCGGCTCGAAATCGATGGTAGGGAGATCGATCAGTTGCAATTGTGCGGTCTTCAATTCATCCCTAAGCTTCTTTGTTTTAGTCAGGATATCAGGGTCGCGTTCACCGATAAGGGAGTTTTCACTGATCAGGTATTCGAGTCTTTTGGTAATACCCCTTAGTTGTGCGGCGGTATTCTGTTCCTGAATCTTACTTGGTGCTACAGCTTCTTTCACGGGAACCAGAGTGAGACCGATCGAGGGTAATATCTTTCCAATATCAGCTACATCCGGATTGGAAGCTGTGGTCGAGATCACAGTGCCTGCAAGGGCAGTAGATGAGCCCGTGATATCAAAGGCGGCGCGTGTGGATTTATTTGACTTTACATTTTTGCTGATCACATAAAAAGTAAGCTTCAGGTTCTGGACATAGTTGTACATCTCCTGCGAAATCTTTTGATGCTCCTGGTATTTTTGTGGATAGTTGATCCCTGGCCGAACGGCAATACGTACTTCAGCCGTGTCTTTATTATAGAATTTATCTGAACCGATGAATTGTAAGATCACCATTCTCTGGCGGGTAGTATCGTTCTCTTTGATGAAATCAAAGGGAATGGGCCAGATGAATTCATCATTACATTTTGAAATCGCTTTACTGATACTAAGGGGAAAGTTTGTATTAAATGTGATCTGCTCAATGGGAAAGGAACCCGTTTCACATTGGATCCTGAATCGGACGGTATCGCCTTCTTCATTGTAAACGGTACCTAACACGCCCGGTTTCATTTTTGAGAGATTTATCTCCGTGCTGTAAAACAAGATGGAGATA
>JANMHK010000143.1:0-2581 GCA_031375135.1 Sphingobacteriales bacterium
GGTGTGCGCGTATTTGCCGATTTTTACGGCATTGCCGAAGATGCGGCGACCGGCAGCAGCAACGGCTGTCTTGCAGCGTATCTGGTGCGTCATAAACTCTTCGCTGCACCGGACTTGGAAATTTCGGTCGGCCAGGGTTACGAATTGGGACGCCCCTCGACGCTGGCCTTGCGCGCGCACGAAACCGATAACGGCATTGAAGTATTTGTCGGCGGAAGCGTGGTTGACGTGGCCGAGGGCGTGTGGGGCTAAAGCATCGCGCGGTCAGGCTGAATAAACTGTTAGTCAGAAATAGGGAATATTCATGAGCAGGATACCCAGCAACGCAAGGCCCCTGATCATGTCCACAGTTTTGATCCTATCCGCTTTCTTCACCGGTTGCGGCTGTGCACCTCCCGCATGGACGTTGATGTCCGATCCGGCTATTGACCCTGTAATGGTTACACTCATGGTTAATAGTTGATCGGGGCTTTTAATGGGATCTCACGTTGCGTCTCAACTTCAGTAACCCTTTTCAGGGGTACTCTTTTTTTATGAATCAGGGATTTCAATAGCCATTCAGCCGGACCTATGTAAAAAAATTTCAACCAGAATGTAGTGAATACGATATGGATGATGAACATCTCAATTACAATCAAATACAAACCAGGCTGACCGATCCTTGCATAATACCCCATACCATAGCCATAGAAAAATACCGACAGTACTAAACTCTGGAGCAGGTAGTTACTGAGTGCCATTTTGCCGATATCGGATAAGAGGGTAAACAGTCCCTTCAACATCCCTTTTTGAATCACAAACATGATCAGAGATGCATAGCCGATAACCACCGATGCAATTTCAAGAGGTCTTAGAATGGTACTGGGCAAAGCCCGCTGCTGAACGTATTTCGTGTAATCAGCAATGGCTTCATTCAGGAAATGGAGTCGATACCAGCCACAGAATAATCCCAATACCACACTAATCATTCCAGTCAAGAAATAATGCTGACTACTGAATCTGCCATTAAAAAAACCCCTCTTGAACAACCACATACCCAACAACATTAACGAAGCAAATTCCCATACGCCCGACCTGTAAAACCAGGCGGCCTCCCGGAACTGGGTACCTCCTACCTGATGATCCCAGTTTTTCTGATAACTGACATTTTGAAGTGCTTTGATCGTCCCGCTATCATTCTTCCTTTCCCACTTATATTTTTTGGCCATGCCTTCCCATGCTTCTTTCTCCTGCTTTTGTTTCCAGGTCAGCGTGTCGGCCGATTTTTTGGCGCTGCTGTCTTTCTTTGCAAGCGCTAATGCCTTTGAAAGGCTGTCTTTTTTTGCCTGGGGTAATTTTGCATTTGCTATGCTGTCGCTGCGTTTTTGAATGCTATCCTTGACGGCGTATTTTTTAGCCAGACTGTCAGCCACCACGAATTTGGAATAGGCTTGGGTATCGTCGTGATAATTCCAATAATGTTTCCCCGTACTGATGGCAAGGACGAGGAGAGCCGAGACCAGTATCCATTTTGCATTCATCCTTGGGAAAGGAAACAATAGCAATCCCATGATGCCCAGGTGAAACAGGATATCCCCCTGCCACATAAATACAAAGGCATTGATCAATCCAAAAAGCATAAGCCACATATTGCGGCGCACATACAGATCATTGTTTGACAGACCAGAACCCAGGTGGGGTCTTACAAAAAACAGGATGATACCCGCGCCAAAGGCCAGTGAGATCAGGCCCATCATTTTTCCCTCCAACAATAAACTAAGGATGGCAAAGGCCCGGTAACGAAGTCCTCCTGGAAATGCAGTCAGCGCATTTTGCATGCCGGAGCTAAACCCGCCCCAGTACAATATGGTTATAAAAAGTCCGGCTATAATGGCAATGCCTTTAAACACGTCAAGCGAGTGTATTCGTGTGTTTTCGGGAGTATAGCCGGGAGAAAAAGCTTGAACGGTTGACGCTTCAACAGGGTTCGACGCTTCGATTTGGGAAGAAGCCATAGCGGTTAGTGTTTAAGGATGATGTGGGATACTTCCTTAAAAATATAACAAATAACCACAATTTTTAAAAACTATTATCCCTCTTCGTCGATATACCTTTTGGTAATAGGCTGGTAGCTGTCAATCCTACGGTCACGCATAAACGGCCAATGCGTGCGGGTAACATCAGTGCGGCCGAGATCGAGCTCCATCACCGTGACTTCTTCCTGTTCATGGGAGCCCTGAAACAGGACCGTACCCATTGGATTGGCAACAAAGGATCCGCCCCAGAATTTCATCGCGCCTTCCTGTTCGAACCCAACCCTGTTCACACTCACCACGTGAACGCCGTTGGCCACAGCGTGGCTGCGTTGAATGGTTTGCCAGGCATTGTACTGCTCGAGGTTGGTGGCTTCATCCTGCGAGGTTGCCCAACCGATGGCGGTGGGATAAAAAAGCAATTCTGCACCCATCAACGAGGTGATCCGTGCGGCTTCGGGATACCATTGGTCCCAACAGATCAGTACCCCCAGGTTGGCGAATTTGGTTTTAAATACTTTATATCCCAGGTCACCCGGGGTGAAGTAAAACTTTTCATAATAAGCAGG
>JANMHK010000149.1:0-12154 GCA_031375135.1 Sphingobacteriales bacterium
GATTTAAGCAGGATGGCCAGGCATAAAACAAATATGGCGACGTATTTTTTATCCAATATCGGCGATTGAGTATTTGGTGAATGTAGGCAAATACGAAATGGCTGCTTCAGCCTTGCGTTTAGCTAATTTATGGAGCATCCGCGAATGGCCAATTAGTTACAACGTTTTCCTTTTGACTGTTGTGCAAATCCCCTATTATTGTTTAATTGTATGTGTTTCCAACCCATCAATATTCGCAAACAAGGATTATCCACTTAGATAAACAGATCAACGGTTATGACTTCAAGCTTCATGTTCAGATGTATTGTATTTTGTTTTTTTCAAATCCTTCTTTTCACTGATGTTTCAGCCCAGTGGAAGCCTCTTTTCAATGGCAAAGATCTTAAGGGCTGGAACCAGAAAAACGGAAAGGCAAAATACGCTGTCGAAAACGGCGAAATCGTAGGTACAACCGTATCCAATACGCCTAATTCTTTTTTGTGTACCGATGTGGAGTATGGGGATTTTATTCTTGAGTTGGATTTGAAGATCGAGAATATGAATTCTGGCATTCAATTCAGAAGCCTGTCGAAGGCTGACTATAGAGACGGGAGAGTTCATGGATATCAGATGGAAGTAGATCCATCACCAAGGGCCTGGTCGGGCGGAATATACGATGAAGGAAGACGGGACTGGTTGTATATCCCAAATATCAATCCTGAAGGAAAAAAATCATTCAAGGTGGATGGGTGGAACAGGTACCGAATTGAAGCGATTGGTCCGGTGATGCGCACATTTATCAATGGGACACCTGTTGCGCATTTGGTAGACGACATGACCGCAAAAGGGTTTATTGCCCTGCAAGTACATGCCATAGGCGGCGATGTGAAGGAAGGCATGAAAGTGCGGTGGAAAAATATCAGGATTCAAACAACAGATCTGAAACCAAGCCCACTTGATCAAGTACCTGTAGTAAACCTCATTCCGAACGATCTCTCTGCGCAGGAAAAGGCCCTTGGCTTTAAACTCTTGTTTAACGGAAAGGATTTTACGGGCTGGCGGGCAGTGCACGGCGATAAGATGCCAACTGCGCATTGGGCGGTAAAAAATGGGGAGATAAATGTGAGCCCTTCTGATGGTACAGAAACCGGTAACGATATTGTTACGACAGATCAATATGGAGCTTTTGAAATGACATTTGAGTTTAAGCTTACAGAAGGTGCGAATTCAGGTGTAAAATATTTTGTGAACGAAGATTTTGATTCACAAGGCAAATCAGGCATCGGTTTAGAATACCAGGTGTTGGATGATGAAAGGCATCCGGACGCAAAAATGGGTGCCGCAGGCAATCGTACCATGGCCAGTTTGTATGACCTCATCCCATCTTATAAATTAGATAAAAGATTTCAGAAGAAGATTGGAGATTGGAATCTGGCCCGTATCGTTGTTTATCCAAATAATATCGTACAGCACTGGTTGAACGGTTTCAAGGTGGTGGAATACGAAAGGAAGAGCAATATTTACGAAGCGCTGGTAGCACGTTCAAAGTATGAGAAATACAAAGGCTTTGGCGCCGGCGACAAAGGCAATATCCTTCTGCAGGACCATGGTAATAATGTTTCATTCCGGAGCGTCAAGATCAGGGAAATTAAATAATCACTCAACTAAAGAAAATGTCAAAAAATCGAAGGGATTTCATTAAGACATCCATCAAGGCCTCTGCCGGTGTTTATGCGGCAAGCATGGGTTTCAGCGCAAAGAGCTATGCCAATATTATCGGTGCTAATGAAAGAGTTCGGGTAGGGGTTATCGGGTTTTCCGATCGTTTCCGGCAATCGTTATTCCCGTCTTTCCAGAATCATTATAAAGAATTGAATTTTGATATTGTTGCAGTTTCAGATATCTGGAACAAAAGGCGCGGTGAAGGTCAGTCGTTTTTGAAAGAGAAGATGGGACATGAGGTGGTGCCTTGCAGAAACAACGAAGAGCTGTATGCTTTGAAAGATGTTGATGCAGTATTTGTTGCAACGTCAGATTTTCAGCATGCCCTGCATGCGATCGAAGCGGTGAAGGCGGGTTGTGATGCCTATGTGGAGAAGCCATTTGCCGAAACCATGGAAGATGCCCGCGCGGCGTTAAAGGCGGTCAAAGCATCTAATAAAATCGTACAGATCGGTTCGCAGAGAAGGAGCGGAGTGAACTATATGGCGGCCGATAAATTTATCAAGGAAGGAAAGTTTGGTCCCATCACCATGGTCGAATTGAGTTGGAACGTGAATCAGCCTGGCAGATGGCGCAGGCCGCAGTTGGTTGATCAATTAAAAGAAGCAGATACGGATTGGAAGCGTTGGATATTGAACCGTCCTTACGAGAAATGGGATCCCCGGAAATATTTAGAGTATCGCCTGTTCTGGCCCTATTCTTCCGGATTACCGGGGCAGTGGATGAGCCACCAGATCGATACCGTACATTGGTTTGCGGGGTTGAATCATCCACGTAGCGTGGTGGCTAACGGTGGCGTGTACGTGTGGAAAGATGGTCGTAAAAACTGGGACACGCTTACTGCGGTGTTCGAATATGGTCCTGAGAACGATCCAACATCTGGTTTCCAGGTTTCATTCCAGTCCAGGCAACATAATGGGAGTGAGAATCCTGCTGAAATATATTACTCAAACGGCGGTGAACTGAACCTGATCACGAATAAGGTTTCTCCCAAGGGCGGCCTTTCCAAGCGAATGGCCGAAGCAATGGGTATGAAGGAGAATCTGTTGCCTGAATTTAATCTGGCAGATTCATCGGTTCGGGTAGAAGCATCTGCAAATACTGGCGGCGACGCCCTGACCTCTGCTCACGTGCGAAACTGGATGGAGTGCATTCGCAGCAGGAAGCAGCCCAATGCGCCAGTGGAAGCAGGGTATTATCATTCCATTGCTAACATCATGACTACAGCTGCTTCGAGAACTGGCTATAAAGCCACTTTCGATGAGAAAACTCAGGAAGTCATGGTAGGCGGTAAGGTGTTTAAATATTAAGTCGTTATGAGATTTATCATGAAAGCTCTCCGTATGGAGGGCTTTTTTTGTTTGGGCTCTATTGCGGCCCTCATGACCCATTTCAAAAATTATTCAAAACCATTTGGCAAATCGACTTTTCCTATTAACTTTGAAATACAAAGTACTTTTAAATGAAAGAAAAGCAGGATTATATCCGCGATATAGCTGAGGTGCGTTCTATGATGGAACGCTCATCCAAATTTCTCTCGCTCTCAGGTTTTGCGGGCATTATGGCCGGTATTTACGCGCTCGGGGGTGCTTATATCGCCTATAAGGTTTTTGACTTTAATCCAGATGAACTGAGATACGGGATGTCGGAATCGGGAGATCTGGCCGACAACATGTTGAAGGTTATTCCCTTAGGTTTGGTGATCCTGGTCCTCGCCTTAGGGACCGCGATTATTCTTTCTTCCAAAAAGGCAGGTAGAAAGGGCGAAAAATTGTGGAACCCTGCTACAAGGCGCGTGCTGATCAACATGGCCGTACCGCTTGTTGTAGGTGGACTCTTGATACTGGTCATGATTTCCCGGGGCCTGGTTGGGCTCGTGGCGCCCATGAGTCTGATATTTTACGGGTTAGCACTATATAATGCCAGCCAGTTCACATTTGAAGAAGTGAGAAGCCTTGGACTAATCCAGATCGTACTCGGACTGCTGGGTGCGTACTTCGTGGGTTATGGATTGTTGTTCTGGGCAATTGGCTTTGGGGTAGTCCACATTGTCTACGGTATATATATGCATTACAGGTACGAAAGATGAAGATATCAATAGATGGTTTGCAAAAAGCATTTGAAAGCAGGATCAGGCTGGGCATTATGTCGGCCCTGGCTGTTAACGACTTGCTTGACTTCAACACTTTGAAGGAATTTCTGGACGTTACGGACGGAAACCTGGCCAGCCATTTAACTGCTCTTGAAAAGCTGAATTTTATCCAGGTGAATAAGCAGTTTATCGGCAAAAAGCCCAATACGAGTTACGCGGCAACGGGTGATGGTAAGAAAGCATTTGCCAACCATCTGAATGCGCTGGAGAAACTTATACGTGGGGTTGCTGAATAGTGCAACCGGCGAATAGGAGGCAGGAATAAGGGGAAATGGCACCAGGTGGGATCTATAAAACCGCACTAGGAAATTCAAGTATAAATATAAAACGCGGAAAAATGAGAAACGAAATACTGGCCCACCTGAACAACCCCGGGCAACTTGAAAAAATGTATCGATCCAATAAGGTTCCTTTTAAGCGGGAATTCTCTGCCCTGTATCCTGAATTGAAAGGCAACAGCATTGCTGATTTCTGGAATGCAAGATTGAATTACGAAACCGATGAAATCAACTGGGGCACACGCAGTGAGCTACTCATTGTGCTCATCGGGGCACTATTGGCGGGTGTTATTGCAAAATTTCCAGCCATCTTCCATCTTGACGAAGAGTTTTTCTATTCACGTAATGTGGGATTCATCGTTTTTCCGTTGTTGTCGGCTTATTTCGCCTGGAAAAATAAACTGTCAACTGCTAACATCGCCGTTATCGCAGGTGCTACCCTGGCGGGTTTGTTATTCATCAATGTATTGCCGAATGTCAACACCGCCGATACACTCACACTATCTTCCATTCATCTGATTTTATTCTTATGGGCCGTTTTAGGTTTTGCCTATGTAGGGGATATGACCAACATAGAAAAGAGACTTGGTTACCTGAAGTACAACGGCGACCTGATTGTGATGGCGGCTCTTATTGTTATTGCCGGAGCCATCATGAGTGGAATCACCGTTGGTCTTTTCTCGGTGATTGGAATGAATATCGAAAAATTCTATTTTCAATATATTGGCGTATTTGGCGCGGCTGCCATACCCCTCGTCGCCACCTATCTAACCCAGACTAACCCCCAACTGGTGGGGAAGGTATCCCCCGTCATCGCGAGAATATTCAGCCCCCTGGTATTGGTGATGCTGGTGGTCTATCTCACGGCTATGATTTTTTCAGGTAAAAATCCTTACCAGGACCGTGAGTTCCTCCTGATCTTTAATGCCCTGCTGGTGGGAGTTATGGCCCTGATATACTTTTCGGTGGCCGAAAAATCAAAAGCGAAAAGCCAGGCCGAGATCTGGATCCTTTTCCTGCTTTCCATAGTAACGATCATTGTAAATGGCATTGCCCTTTCAGCGATCGTTTTCCGGATTGCAGAGTGGGGGATCACACCTAACAGGGCTGCCGTGCTGGGAGGAAATGTATTGATCCTGATCAATCTGCTATTGGTCACCGCGCAGCTTTTCAGGGTGATCTCTAAGCATGCGGACCTTGATGTAGTGGGAAAAACTATTGCCCGCTACCTGCCCATCTATTTCGTGTGGACAGTGATTGTCACCTTCCTGTTTCCCGTGATTTTCGGATTTAAATGAATGATGCAGAATGAATTTAAAAACCCTGGCACCCATGCTTTTAATGAATATGCCAGCCTGAATGCTCATGGTATGCAAATTACTAAGCGATGATCAGCTGGGTTATCCTCCTGGCTGAAAAATAGCCGTCAGTTGACCTGGGGTATGAGTCTTTAATTTCTTATTCTTGTGAAGAAATAGCGATGGAGGATAAAATAATACTTCGTTCAACAATCACTTGCCCCGTTTGTGGCTTTCAAAAAGAGGCAGATATGCCTGTAGATGCATGTCAATACTTTTACCAGTGTGAGGGCTGCCAAACAATGCTAAAGCCAAAAAGGGGCGACTGTTGTGTATTTTGCAGCTACGGTACTGCCGCATGTCCACCTATACAAATGAACAAATCCTGCTGTGCATAGGACATGCTAATAGATTCATTTAACCCCGGATTTATTAGTCACCCGTTTTAATACTTCGAATGAAGAACTTTTATAATATGCCCCGCAGCTAGCTTTTCTTCCAATTTCTAATTTAGTCGGGCTGTGTAATGTTATACGCATTATTCTACACTTGTTTAAAAACGGCACGTATAACTGAAATTTGCTTAAACATATGATGGGAATCCCCTACAGATTTCAGGCATTGTTTTTTTTGTTAATTCTACGCTTTATAAAATCTAAGCCTGCGCTTCCATTTTTATTGAGGCATTTTTAAACACACTAAAAAAACTTGTATGGATGAAAGACAATTATCCGACACCATTTCGGGTGGACCGGAGAGCGCTCATTTTTCACGCCGCGGATTTCTAAATTATGCTGCCTTGACTGCAATAGCCGGCGCTACGCTCGCTTCCTGCACAAAAGATTATCGAGGCGGAGATCCCAATGCTCCTTATGCCCAGGATGATCCACAAAACATGCCGAAGAATACGGTAAATCTGGGTTCAGGAGACATTGGTATTTTGAACTACGCTTATGCTCTGGAGCAATTGGAGGCCGCATTCTACATTAAGGTTGCCTCTTCGTTCTATTCAGGTGCCACGAGCAAAGAAATAACTTATTTGGAAGACATCAGGGATCATGAAGTTGCCCACCGGGAGTTTTTTAAAACGGCTTTAGGAAAAAAAGCCATTGGGAATTTGTTATTCGATTTTAGTACCATTGATTTTAGTTCCCGGGCAAGTGTGTTGGGAACCGCTAAAGCATTTGAAGATTTGGGTGTTTCGGCATACAATGGAGCCGGTGAATTGTTACAAAATCCGGATTACCTGCTCATTGCCGGCAAAATTGTTTCCGTCGAAGCTCGTCATGCTGCAGCCATTAGGGATTTGTTAATGTATGGGAGCTTTGCAGGGCCGGATGTTATTAACGCTATGGGTTTGGACGTATCTCGCAAGCCAGCAGAGGTGTTGAGCATAGCCAGCACTTATATCGACACTAAGATCATTGCTAATAATCTTCCCACCTCTTAAATTAAATTTATGAATCTGAATAATGTTTTACATGAAATTGAAAAAATAGATCCGGAAGTGTACGAGAGGCTCGATGGCAGAAGGCGAGCCGTAAAGAGCATGGCATCGGTAGGAAGTAGACTTGCTTTAGCCGCAGTTCCCATTGCCCTTGGATCACTCTTCTCGAAGGCATATGGGCAGAGCACTTCTGGGCAAATTCTGGATGTTTTGAATTTTGCATTGACCCTGGAATATCTTGAGGCGGAGTTCTATAATGTGGGACTGGCATCTGCAAGTTTGATTCCGGCGGGTGATGATCGCCTGGCTTTTCAGGTAATTGCGGACCATGAAAATGCGCATGTCGTGTTTCTCAGGACTACGATTACATCATTGGGCGGAACGCCGGTCGCAAAGCCAACTTTTGATTTTACTGCGGGTAATGGCACCGGAACAGGCCCTTTTACGGGTGTGTTTTCAAATTATAGTCTTTTCCTTGCCGTAGCGCAGACTTTTGAAGATACGGGTGTTCGCGCATACAAGGGTCAGGCAACCAGACTGATTAGCAGCAATGAGATCTTAAGGGCTGCATTACGTATTCATTCTGTAGAGGCAAGACATGCTGCACATGTGCGGGAAATAAGGAGCAGAAGAACCGGCGATTCATTGGTGGTTGGTATGCCTCAGCCATGGATTACACTCAACCAAAGCAATATTGCCTCTGCTTTGGTACAGCCGAGTTATAACGGTGAACAAAATACAGTACAGGCAGGAGTTCAGATCACTGGTATAAACGGATTTCCTATATCAATGGAAGATGCTTCAGAGGCTTTTGACGAGCCATTAACGAAGGAGCAGGTTCTGATGATCGTTGATCCTTTTATTGTTTGAGTTACATATCACTTTACGATTTAAAGCGGCTCGCAAGCATAACTTTTTAAAAGTGTGCTTGCGGCCGCTTTTAGTCGTACTCCCAATAGTGCTGGTATTTTGGTTCTATCAATAACATCATAAAACCATAACCGCCAGGCAGCCAATATTATTGCGGAAGATTCTTCGCGTGACATACGCGCACAATATTGTACCTTCCAACTCATCAGATAAAATGGCAAAAACAAAAATCGATCCTACGAAGATCGTGTCACAGAATCGCTTCCCTGTAGTGGGTGTAGGCGCTTCTGCCGGAGGCATGGATGCGTTTAAATCCCTGGTGAAAGCAATTCCAGAGAACTCTGGCATGGCCTATATTTTAGTGCAACACCTGGCACCACAATATGAAAGCATACTGGCTGATATACTTCAAAAATCGACCAAGCTGCCAGTTGTGGAGATTACCGATCATCTTAAAGTATACCCCAACCATGTCTATGTTATACCCTCCAATAAAATACTGATCGCCAATGACGGTGTTCTTGAATTGAAGCCAAGGGTTAAAGGAGAGAGATTGAATTCCATTGATGTTTTTTTTACGTCGCTGGCCGAAATACACCAGGAGCATGCGATTGGCGTGGTGCTCTCTGGCACAGGCAGCGACGGAACAGTGGGGTTAAAAACGATCAAAGACCAGGGCGGAATTACTATAGCACAGGATGAGGCCTCATCGGGCTACCATGCGATGCCCCAGAGCGCCATTGATGCAGAAGTGGTAGATTTTGTGCTTCCACCGGAAGAGATACCAAAACATCTGATGGATGTGATCAAGTCCGCTCAAATTTCTACTTCCGATTTTGATTTTGCTGAGGAGGTAAAAGATAATGCTACATTCATTCAGATAGTAGCCCTGTTAAAGACCAAGCACAAGGTTGATTTCACCTACTATAAACAAACAACCATTCGCCGCCGCATACTTCGGCGAAAGGCAATGAACAAACTTGAAAAACTAAAAGATTACTATACCTTTTTAGTAGAGAACAAGCCAGAGCAGGAAGCCCTGTTTAAGGATATACTTATCCCGGTCACTGCCTTTTTCCGCGACCCTAAAACGTTTGAGGCTTTATGCACAACTGTTTTTCCAAATTTGTTTAAGGATATGAAGGACGATGAACCCATTCGTATATGGGTTGCGGGTTGCGCCACCGGTGAGGAGGCCTATTCACTGGCAATTTGTCTTCATGAATATTTTAAGGAAGCTATTGCCAATAAAAAGATTCAAATTTTCGCAACGGATATTTCTGAGCATGTTATTGCCAAAGCAAGAAGCGGTATATACCAGAAAAAGGACATGGCTGGAATGTCAGAATCCAGGATAAAAGATTTTTTTACCCGCATAGACGGCAGTTATCAAATGAATAAGGAAATACGACAAATGTGCGTGTTTGCCTGCCAGAATTTTTTGAAAGACCCGCCGTTTGCCAAAATGGACCTTATTAGTTGCCGCAATGTTTTGATTTACATGGAGCCATACCTCCAGAAAAGGGCATTTAGTACTTTTCATTATGCATTAAACCCGAAAGGTTTCCTGCTCCTGGGCAAATCGGAATCTCCTGGGCAGTCGTCGGATCAGTTCCAGGCATATAACGAACTGGAGAAAATTTATACAAGGAAAGTAACAGCTAGTAAATACATGCGGGCCGCAACAGAAAACACCGAAACCGCATTCAAGCGAAATGATGACCGTTTAAAAACGGGTGATCTAGTAAAAAATGATTTTGGGAAAGCGGCTGATGAGGCATTACTCAGAATGTACGCATCGGTAGGGGTGGTGGTTAATGAACAAGCTGAGATCTTGCAGTTTCGTGGGATTACCAGCGCATACCTGGAAGCGCCACCTGGAAAGGCAAGCCACAATATTTTAACGATGGCACATAGCGGGTTGGCCTTTGAGCTGCGTAATGCGCTTCACAAAGCAAAGGGCAGCAGTGAGGTGGTGAGAAAGGAAAATATTCCACTAGATAAAGGTGTCCGAAAAGTTGATATTGAGGTCATTCCACTGCAGAATACTATCGATACTTTTTATTTGGTTCTTTTCAAAGAATCGAACGAGGAAGTTGCTACGACAATCAAAAAGGGAAATGCAAAACTAGCCAAGCCGGAAAGGTTAAAAAAAAGTGGCGAATTACTTCTGATAGAGCATCTGGAAAAGGAACTGTCACAAGCTCGGGATGATATGCGCTCTATCACGGAGGACCAGGAGGCTGCCAACGAAGAACTGCAGAGTGCCAACGAAGAACTACTGTCGGGCGGAGAGGAGTTGCAAAGCCTGAATGAGGAACTGGAAACCACAAAAGAGGAAATACAGAGTACCAATGAAGAATTAACCAGCCTTAACCAGGAACTGGTTGAAAGGAACGAGCAATTGAACTATTTCCGTAGATATGCCGAAGCGATTGTTAGTACTATTCACGAACCCCTTGTGGTTTTGACAAAGGATTTTATTGTAAAGAGCGCGAACAAATGTTTTTACGAAAAGTTTGACACTACAGATAAAGAGACAGAGGGAAAGAATTTTTTTGATTGGCGGGGAGGTCTATGGAATTTCCCCGGCCTCAAGGAGAACCTGAAAAAAGTTCTACCATCCCAATCTTACTTTACAGATTTTGAAGTTACCCTGTCTTTGTCGTCCAAAACCCAAGGAACGTATTTACTAAATGGCCATATCATCATTAATAATAGCAGTAATGAAGAACTGATTTTGTTAGCCATACAAGACATCACAGACCAGAAGGCTTTTGAACAGGCTTTAGAATTACAGGTCTATGAAAGGACACGAGAATTGCAGGAGGCAAATTTGCATCTCCAGCATTCGAATGAGAACCTTCTTCAATTCGCTTCTATTGCATCACACGATTTGCAAGAGCCGCTTCGGAAGATCAGAACATTTATGACCCTATTGAACCACCGCCTTGCAGATGTACCAGCTGATGCCAAAGTGCTCATAGGCAAAATCAATAAGTCAGCGGATAGAATGTCCCAGTTAATTACTGAAGTTCTGGAGTATTCGAAGCTTGCTCACGCCACCAAAGGTTACATTCAAACTAACCTCGATACCATTTTAAGAAATGTATTGAATGATCTTGACTTACTTCTTTCAGAGAGTAATGTTACAATCGAGTACAAGGACGCATTGCCCATGATTGATGCGATCCCACTGCAAATGAATCAACTTTTTTATAACCTGTTAACAAACGCGATTAAGTTTCACACGAAACGGATTCCTCCAGTAATTGTTATTTCTTATAGGCAGCTCTTTGAAGCTGACTTGCTGGAACATGCAGATTTTAAAAATGACATTCCCTATGTGGAAATAAAATTTTCCGATAACGGGATCGGCTTTGAACAGGAATTTTCGGACCAAATCTTTCAACTCTTTGAACGATTACATTCTGTGGAAGACTATCAAGGTACTGGTCTGGGCCTGGCATTATGTAAAAAGATAGCCGAAAATCACAATGGGAAAATTTTCGCCATTTCTAGTAAGTCTAAGGGCGCCTCCTTTTATATCATTTTACCGGTAGCCCAGATCAAAGTTGCTGAAGCAAGAGGCTGAGTTTTGAGTATATACATTTCAGCGTGTTTTCCTATTCATTCATACTAAACACGTCATCCGCTTCTCCCGATGCCAATACCCAACTCCCTTCTTCTATTTCTACTTCCAACTCGCCCTTATCCCATCCGCAATAACCAACCAGGATCTTTACATCTTTTGTTGAAAGGGTATAGCTGTTGATGCCGGCTACTGCCTGCGCCAAATTTCCTCCTAAATAGACACCCATGCTCACCATACTGCCCGCTGCAATCAGCTCAGGCCTGCGGTGCAGGAAATACAAATGTTCATGATCAACTGGTCCGCCTTCATACATGGGGAAGTAACAGGTCTGTTTGAATTCTTCCAGTTCGTTGAAGGAACGATCAAACAATCTGTTTACCACAAAACCCATTGCACCTGCATCATTGTATTCAGTAATGAAGATGGTCACGGCTTCGAATACCGTGTTGTCCAGGGCGTGGGTACTTTTTATAAATATCCCGGGTTGTAAACTCATGGTCATGCAAAATACTGATCAAATTGCTTTTGGTATACAATGATTTTCGGCGGGATACACCCGGGCGGCTCGTTAACGATGACCTCTGTATGAATAGGATAAAGCGCTGCGTTGACCTAAAGATGGATTAGATAGAAAAGAACCACGAAGTTGTGCTCTGGGCAATCATATTTAGGAATAGATCACTAACTTCAGCAGCAGTGTTTTTTGACATCGAAAATTCTTTTCTTATGGTCTACATCCGGTTCTGCATCATAGCCTGTTTTCTGATGGCCAGCAGGGTTTCTGCACAATCCATGTTCGGCCATGGCCCCCTA
>JANMHK010000172.1:0-10292 GCA_031375135.1 Sphingobacteriales bacterium
GGAATATGCATCTTCCTGTATTTGCCCAGGTATGATCCATCGGCATCGAGCACTGCTGTGGTATTGTGGTAGATGCCCTGCGCTCTTTTTTCAAACAGCGAGGCAATGATCACAACGCCGAGTTCTCCTGCAAGTGCTGCCATGGCATTGGTAGAAGGTCCGGGAATGGGCTCCGCCAGTTTGAAATGCTCATAGTCTTCCACATCACAGAAATAAAGTGATGTGAACAGTTCCTGCAAACATACGATCTGTGCGCCTTTAGCAGCAGCTTCCCTAACGCGTTCGGAAGCTTTTTCAAGGTTTTGTTCTTTGCTGGACGAACAAGACATCTGTACCAAACCAACTTTTACTTTAGCCATTGTCTTTCATTATGTTTCAACCATCACCAGTGCGTCTAGGTTCCTGATGCCGATCTTTTTTTCTGTAATAAATCCTTCAGCATATTTCACGCCAATACGCTTTCCAAACATTCTCGCCCTGGCGATCACGCTATCGAGAAAGTCGGGCGTGGATATATAAGTCTGGGGACCTTCATTATTTTCACTGGCGCTGAATTGTGTTCCATATGCTTTGATGGATTCCATGCGTTGTTCAAAAACATCGCTGATATCAATAAGCAGATCAGGCTCATGGTACCAATCCTGCAAATAATGCAACACGTATTTTGGTCGCCACTTTTCCTGGGCTACGCCTTCGTCTGTCGTGACAATCTTAGCGAGCCCGGAGAGAAAACAAGCGTCGGCGATCAGGTGTCCTGCGCGTCCATGGTCCGGGTGCCTGTCGTCCAAAATATTACCGATAACAATCTCAGGCTTGTATTTTCGGATCGCCCTGATCAGTTCCAGCTGGTGAGCCTCGTCATTCCTGAAAAACCCATCCTGCATTTTAAGGTTTTCCCGCACCTTAACACCAATGATAGTGGCCGCTGCTGCTGCTTCTGCATAGCGGGTTTCTATGGTTCCACGGGTACCCAGCTCGCCTTGCGTGAGGTCAATAATACCTGTAGATTTTCCATTTTTGATCTCATTAATGAGTACGCCTGAACAGCCGAGTTCTACGTCGTCCGGGTGCACCCCAATGGCCAGAATGTCAAGTTTCATGGCGCAAAGATAGCAAAAACAGGAAGCAGAATGCAGTCGGTAGAAAGCAGCCTGACAAAAACTAAAAAGAGCCTTTCGGCTCCAACAAATCAAAGGTTCTTAACCTTATGATTCAGGATCGTCCGTACATCATGGCCACTTCTTTTACGATTTTTTCCATTTCAGCGTCGGGGCCATTGGCATCATAAGGCTGCTTAAGACTGCTTCCAAAAACCCAGGCGATGGTTTGCCAGAACCGGGCGGAAAACCCGCCTTTATACTCTTTGATCAGTTCATAACAGTTGTTATTGGTTTCGCGGTTGATCAGTTTCATCAGCACCTTACCCTGGTACACAGAAAGATTGGTGAGGGGGTCGGCAAACTTTTTCTTCAGATCGGCTTCTTTGCTCTTGATATAGGCATTCCGTTTTTTAGACTGTGGGATCCTATCGAGGTTCAGATTGATCTCATTAATGATATTACTGGCTTGCAGAGCAAATGGGTAGGTCACATAGACGGCGTTTCTCAAACGGGTCCATTTCTTATAGGCTTCCTGCTGGGCGGGGGTCATGTTAGCAAACACAAATACCGTTTCCATTTCACGGTAGGTCATGGTATCGCCGTTGTAAACAATAACGGGAACGATCAGGGTATCATTCGGTCCGTATTTTGATTGGGCCGTTGCATCGCAAAACATGATTGGGCCAGCGAATGCCAGCAAGGCCACAATCCATTTTCTTTTGCTCAACGGGAACATGAGTACAAATTACAAAAGCTATTTGAAATCTTCTACACTTAAACCTTCAGTCTCCTGATCATGCTGATCATGAAGCCGATGACCATGATGATGGTGCCCAGCCATAATACGTTGATATATGGGAACTTGTAAGCCTTCATGGTGATGTAACGCATTACATTGCCCGATTCTTTGAGGCCCAGTTCAATTTTGTCGCCGCTGACCCGATTGATATTTAAAACGAGGTTCTGGGTGAAAACCGTATCCATTTTAACAGAAGGTTGTGAGTCCTTCACAAAATAAGCGGGCTGGGTCACATAGCTCCTGCCATCTTTAGAATATACAGTAAGGTCAGAGAGCCATGCACTGTCGACCACCGGGAGATCCTTATTGTCGTTCTTATTGGCCATAATGATATCGTTCACCAATAAGTACCCATTAGAGTAGAAAACGGTATCTCCTTTCTTCACCCAATAATTCCGGAATGAAGAGGTATCCGTGACTTTATCGGGATTGAGCCATGAAGTAATGTATACGAAGATGTCGTTGCTTAAATAATGACGGGCCCCTGGATTGGAAGAAAGGTTCATGCCTTCTTCACCTTTTACCAGGAAAGCATTTGGATAGATATCGAAATTTTCTTTCTTACTGGAATCCTTTGCTGAAAAATTGATTTTAAAATATACCCGGTCGTTTTTCTTGATTGCGGAATCGCCCACATAAGTAACGGTGTACTTACCCATATCTGTAGGTACACCATGGATCAGGGTGACATTTTCCAAAGGATTTTCCTCCTGACCCTTGACATCTTTTAACCCTGCTACATTGATCCCTGTACTGTTGACAGAAACCAGTTCTTTTTTAGAAGATGAGAAAAGTATACCCACCAACATGAGTCCGAAACCCACGTGCGAGATGGAAGCGCCTGCTGCCTTCAGGTTACCTTTCATAACCTTAAACAGGTAGCTCGCATTGGCAATTACAGAGTATGCTCCTGCCCAGAATGCAACGTGAATGGCAGCGAGAAAGCCAATCCCGTATTTATTGTATTCAATACCCCCAAATGCGCTGACCAATGCAGATACGATGATCGTTACTACAGTAGGCAGCATCAGATTCGACCAGAAATATTTTCTTGTGGTTTCCTTGTATTTGAAATATTGGGTGATGGCCGTTAGGATTCCGATGACTACGATCACCAGGATCATCACGCGGTTATAAACATACTCCACATCTTTTCCGATGGCCCATTGCGTGTCAAATAATTTGTTGATAAAAGGCAATGAAGTCAGTACAATAATATAACCTGCCGACACAAACAGTAACAGGGATCCGACGAACATCCAGAATTCGCGGGAATTCATGCTCTCTTCTTTCCTGATCTCAGGGATTTGTTTCCGGTTCTTAAAATACAGGGCAGCAGTGATGCCGATAAAAGTTAGCATCATCGCAATCAAATGCCAGTATAGTGTATCTCCCTCACCAGTGAATGAGTGCACGGAAGTATCGCCCAAAATACCGGTACGCGTGAGAAAGGTGGAATATAAAACCAACAAATAGGCCAGCGGGATGAAAAAATAAGTAGCCTTCATCGAATGACCCGTATGCTTAAAAATAAGCAAGGTGTGTATGCCGGCCACCATCAGCATCCAGGGCACCATGGAGGCGTTCTCTACGGGATCCCAGGCCCAGTAACCGCCAAAGGTAAGCGATTCGTAAGCCCATGCAGCACCCATCATGATCCCCAACCCAAGTACCCCTGCACTAAACAGGGCCCATGGAAGACCATGCTTGATCCAGGTTTTATGTTCATTTTTCCACAAGCCGGCGATGGCGTAAGAAAATGGAATGATGGTTGATGCAAAGCCAAGGAACAGAACTGGCGGATGTATGACCATCCAGTAATTCTGCAGCAGTATATTCAGTCCATTACCATCGGTCAGGTATTTAAACAGATAGTTTGGATCCTGGAAAACCGGTGCGTCAGGAAATTCGTTGCGCATTAAAACAAAAGGTCCTGTACCGATGCGGATATCGAAAAAATAGATCCCTATGATGAAGCTCGCCAGAAATACCTGTGCAAGACTTATCACGGTCATGGCAGGAGCCTCAAACTTCTTAGCCGTTCTCATCACCACCATACCTAGAATACCCTGCCAAAAGGTCCATAGCATGAAACTCCCTTCCTGGCCTTCCCAGAAACAACTCATCAGGTACTCTACATCAAGACTGCGTTTAGAGTGCTGGTGCGCGTACTTATATTCAAAATAATGATTGTAGATAACGAGGTAAAGGGTAAGAAAGATCGAGATCACTGAGATCACCTGTATCGTGAAAGCAGTTCTGCCTAGTTTCCTCCAGCCTTCACTGGCGGGTTCCAGGGTTGCCTGGGCCGATCTGAAATAAGCGTAAGTCGCCAATATGGCCGAAACAAAAGATAACAGAGTAAAGAAATGACCGATCTGACCGATCAGTAGATGTTCACCTTCGTATAGCATCAGTGTAGGTTATTGGATCAGTTTTGAGAAGATGTGGGCACGGCTATGTTCTCGAGCTTTTTCATTTGCTGGGTGGGATCGTCTTTATATTTGGAAGGACATTTCAGCAGAATTTCCTTGCATTCAAAAACATCACCTTTCATCTGGCCTTTCAGCACCACCCTGTCGCTGTGTTCCAGTTCTGTCGGCTTTGAGTTCCGATAGACTACCTGAGTCTTATTCCCGAGTGAATCCACCGCATAAAAGCTCAGATAGTTGGGATCCTTGATCGGATCGTATTCGACCTTCTCGGTCCGGTCGAGTTTCGCGATCAGGTGAACGTATCTTCCTTCCTTCTTTTTAGCCGATGCGATAGAGTCGTATGTGGTAATATCTTTAGTCAGGGTAAGAAGGCCTGCTATCGACAAGGCGATCACAACCAGGAGCACAATATGTAATTTCTTCATGTTAGGGCTTAAATCTGGCACAAAATTAAGCCAAAAAAGGCCTAATTAAGGTTCCTTGTTCAATATTACCTGTTAAAAACCGTTCATCCCTAACACCGTATTGAAAATTCCTTACTTTGCACCGCGTTTTTGTTATGGCTGATTTAAAAAACTACGACCCAAATTCCGTCAGCAATCTGAATAATAACATTTTTGGACTTCCTTTTACAGAAGAAGAGGCCGAATTGGTTATACTCCCTGTTCCATGGGAAGTGACGGTGTCTTACAGGGCAGGAACCGCCCGGGCCCCAGAACATTTATTCCATGCGAGCATGCAGGTAGATCTTTTTGATTTAGACTATCCCGATGCCTGGAAAAAAGGTTTTTTCATGCGCAAGGTGGATAAGAAAATCCTGCTGAAGAGCGACTACTTGCGAAAAGAAGCGGAACTGTATATTAATTACATTTCTCAGGGCGAGAAACTGGACAATAATAAGTTCATGTGCAAAACCCTTGTCGAAGTGAATGAAGGGTCGGAGTTTCTGAACCAGTGGGTTTATGAACAAACCAGCGACCTGATCAAACAAGGCAAACTGGTTGGACTGGTTGGCGGGGATCATTCTATTCCTTACGGCTTCCTGCAAGCCCTATCCGAACAGCATGAGCATTTTGGCATTCTTCAGATCGATGCGCACTGCGACCTTCGGCCATCCTACGAAGGCTTCGTATTTTCACATGCTTCGGTGATGTACAATGTGCTGAATAATATTCCAGCGGTGACCAAGCTGGTACAGCTCGGTGTTCGTGATTACAGCAGCGGCGAGTATGACTATATCTGCAACAGCAACCACAGGGTTGTTACTTATTTCGATAAAGAAATCAAGGAGCGGCAGTTCGAAGGACAAACATGGAGACAGATCACAGATGAACTGGTCAATCATTTACCAGAGAAAGTTTATATCAGCTTTGACGTTGATGGCCTCGATCCAAAACTTTGTCCTCATACCGGAACGCCCGTTCAGGGCGGCTTTGAAACCGAGCAGTTATTTTACCTGTTCAGAAAAATATTGCAAAGTGGCAGGCAGGTTATCGGCTTTGATCTGAATGAGATCGGCATCAGCACCAATGAGTACGACGAAAATGTGGGTGCTCGGCTGTTACTGAAATTGTGTAATATCCTCGCGTCTTCCGCCCATGGCGTTTAAGGATAACAGCACTATATTTCCCTATGTCGTGGTGCTTAAGAAAAAGCATTCCCGCCCTGTAGAGTTAATTAGCCTGTTAGCCACATTTATTTTTATCCTGCTGCTGGTATATAAGTTGCTGACCGGCACGGAGAATTGGATCTTCCTGGCACTCACGATTTTCGGATTTTCAGGACTGCTCGTTTACAACGTCAACCAGTTCCGGCGGGGCAAGAAGACGGACATGCTGATATCTTTCACTGCCCTGGCCAGTTTTTTCTTCCTTCCTCTTTCAGCCAGCCTGCTATTCCTTACATTGGCATTTACTCGTTTTCTTTCTACAAAAAAAGAAGAGATCGGTTTTGCGGATGATCATATCGTATTCAAAAGCGTTTTCAGCAAAAAGATTCGATGGGAAGACCTCAACAATGCCATGATCAAAGACGGCATCCTAACCCTTGATTACAAGAACAACAAAATATTCCAGGCAGAAACGGATGATGATGAAGATGAAGAGGACTACATTGTTTCCGAGGAAGAATTTAATGCCTGGTGCAGTCACCAATTAAAGGCGTAGCTGAAGGCTACGGCTTTAATTGGTGACCATTGGCGAATTGGCGAATTGACGGATTGCCGAATTGACGGATTGGGACGTTGTCTGATTTAATACAATCCGCTAATCCGATAATTCGTCAATCCGCCAATTCTCTATCTTTGCGCCATGTTTCTAATGTATTCAGACGGGAAAGGGAATATTTTCGAAGACGAAACCCTTTATGCTGCCGGTCGCATGGGATGGGATGCCATTCCCATTGAGGACGAGGATTGGATACCCCTGCCTAGTGGCGGCTCCTTATACGAATTACCCGGAAGAAGAGGAATTGGCATTGACGTACTCACGGGTGAAATGCGGCTGTGCGAGAAAGGATGGGCAGTTGCTGCGTTTATTCCTCCGGCCCATACCGGCCTTTATCTCGCAGCCTACGAGTCAGCCCCTGATGCGCCACTGCTTCCCCTGTTCTGTTACACGGCTGCAGGTTGGTTGAACAATGAATTTTATGTACCCGCAGTTAGGATAGAACAGGATATTCGCCAGGAGTGCGAAGGCTTCGATGCCAATGTAGTTGAGCATGGTGTGAACCATCTGCTGAAAGCCTATCCCCATAACCGGTTGGTGAAACACTTGGCAGAGAATTGTGCATTGACCTATCATTGCCCTGCAGCCCGTAATTACTTCATGGGCCGGTGGGAATGCCCTGTGCCTTCCTCCCCTGCCTGTAACGCCAATTGCATTGGTTGTATCTCTTTTCAGCCGCAGGACGAGGCCATTCCTTCAACGCAGGACCGACTCACATTTAAACCAACGGCAGAAGAAATTACCGAATTCACCGTGCCTCATCTTCAATCTGCTCCTTTTCCGATTATCAGTTTCGGCCAGGGCTGCGAAGGCGAGCCGCTGCTCATGTGGGAAACACTTCGCGAATCGATCCTGGAAATCAGAAAACATACAGACAGGGGCAGCATCAATATCAACACCAACGGATCCAAACCGGATGCAGTAGAAGCACTTTGTAAAGCAGGCCTAAATTCCATTCGGGTCAGTACCAACTCGGCCAGGAAACGCATTTATGAAGCTTATTATCGTCCAAATAATTATCAGTTTGAAGACATCATTGAAAGCCTGAAAGTAGTCAGGCGGTATAATGGCTGGACCAGTATAAACTATTTCGTATTTCCCGGCATGACGGACGCCGTGGAAGAATATGAGGCACTCAGAACCATCATCAGCGAAACTGGACTCAATATGATCCAGTGGCGCAACTTCAACATTGATCCCGACTGGTATCTCGGAAAGATCGGGGTAACCGACATGGGCGAATGCATGGGCATTAAACAAATGATGGAACTGATCAGGGAAGAATTCCCTGCATTAAAATTCGGATATTTCAATCCGCCCCTTGAAAGGATCAACGGAAATTTTGAGGCGGATTTCGCCCATTTTTAGAATACCTTACGGTAAGCGGCATTTTAACAAACCCCTCTGTGAAATTCCGGATAAATTTGCATCATACCTCAAAGCAGGACCATGCCTAAAACAGAAACAGACAAAAATGTAAAAGCCGGCACTTATACGGGCGCAATTTGCGGCGCACTCCTGATGCTTTGCTTTTTGATTTCATGGACTACCCCACCCCCTGAGGTTCCGGTTATAGAAGATGGTATTGAAGTGAATCTTGGAAACAGCGACCAGGGCCTGGGCGATGAAGCGCCCAGGATTCCAGGTCCCCCTGCAGCCCAGGAAGAAGAGATCAACAGTCCGCCAAAGACACAACTTACCCAGGCAGATGAGGCCAGGGAAGTGCAAACAGATGACAACGACAAGGAAGCACCGGAAGCAGTAGTTCCCAAACCTGCAGCGGCTAAACCGGAAAGTAAAAAGATTCCCATAAAGGAAACAACAGTCAAGAACACTAAGCCTCAACCCCAGGTGGTGGATAATCCTGCCCCTGCTCCAAAAAAACCGACAGCGGTTTACAAAGGTGGTACTGCCACAGGTACCGGTGGAAACGATGCTGATACCTGGAACGCCAGCAAGAATCAAGGTGTGGCCGGTGGCAAAGGCGATCAGGGTAAAGCAGGCGGAAATCCTGATTCCGACAGTTATACCGGCAATGGCGGAAGCGGCAACAGCGGAGTTTCTATTTCCAGAGGCCTTCAAGGCAGAAGAATATCCAGACTCCCATCTTTCGAAGATGACTTCAACGAAAATGCAAAGGTGGCTATTGATGTTAAAGTAGATGGCAACGGCACGGTGATCAGCGCCACCTATCAACCCAAGGGTTCAACTACATCAGATGGCGGGATGCGTTCGATCGCCATTCAAAAAGCCAGGCAGATCAAGTTTACGCCTTCTGCCAGCGGAGGCGAAGAATCTATAGGCACCATCATCTTCAACTTCAGGCTCAAGAATTAATTTCGATTCTGTTTTATTATCGTGAGGAAGTCTGCCCTACTATCTACCTTTAAGCATTGGATTATCAGGACACCATAGCATATCTCTATGCCCGACTGCCCATGTTTTCACGTATTGGCGTGGGCGCATACAAGAAAGACATTGACAACATTGTTGAACTCTGTAACCGCCTGGGTAATCCGCAGGAACAGTTCCAAACCATCCATGTGGCAGGTACCAATGGTAAAGGATCCACGAGCCATATGCTTGCTGCTATTTTGCAAGTGGCTGGATATAAAACAGGACTTTACACTTCGCCGCATCTGGTCGACTTTAGGGAAAGGATCCGGCTTAATGGAGCCATGATCCCCGAGTCATTTGTGGTAGATTTTACTAAACGAACATCTCCCTGGTACGATGCGATCGATCCCTCATTTTTTGAAATTACGGTCGGCATGGCCTTCGATTATTTCGCCAGGGAGAAAATAGATATCGCTGTCATCGAAACGGGCCTTGGGGGCCGGTTGGACAGCACCAATATCATTAACCCACTGGTTTCTGTGATCACCAATATCGGTTGGGACCATATGAATATCCTGGGAGATACGCTTGAAAAAATAGCTTTTGAGAAAGCCGGTATCATCAAGAAAAACAGGCCCGTGGTGATCGGGGAAACGCAGCCTCAGATCAGGCATGTATTCATTGAAAAAGCCGAAAAAGAAAGCAGCCCCATATGTTTTGCCGACCAGCTTAGATTTGCCAATGAATGGGAACAGGATGGCCATTACCTGAAGGTGCACGTGGCCGATCATCACCATGAAGACCAGGAAAATTATGAGATCGACCTGACCGGGATATACCAGATCAAAAATTGCATCACCGTACTGGAAGTAGTACACCAACTCAACCAGCTTGGGCTGCGGATCAGTAAAGAACAAACGAAGTTGGGGCTGGCGCAGACAAAAAAACTTACCGGTCTGCATGGACGTTGGGAACAGATCGGGCACCATCCTGCAGTGATATTGGATGTGGCTCACAACGAAGACGGCATCAAACAGATATTAGAACAACTCAGCCTTACCAATTTCAATCATCTTCATATCGTGATCGGCATGGTGAAGGATAAAGAAGTAGACAGCGTATTGCAATTACTGCCTGCAGACGCCAGTTATTATTTCACCCATGCACAGATTCCAAGGGCCCTGAACGGAATAGTGCTGAAAGAAAAAGCAAAGGCATTTGGTTTGGAAGGCGATACTTATGCCAACGTAAATGCCGCACTTAAACAAGCCCGCTCCCAGGCAGAGAAGAAAGATCTGGTGTTGGTCTGCGGATCAGTATTCCTGGTGGGCGAGGTTATAAGGCCTTAAGTTTTTGCAATGCATAAAACAGTGCGGTGGCGTGCATACTCTGATAG
>JANMHK010000179.1:0-4750 GCA_031375135.1 Sphingobacteriales bacterium
TATCTATGATGCCCGTGAAGCAGCGAACATCACTGAATGGGTGCTGGAAGACCTGACGGGACTATCAAGAGTGGAGAGGATCATGCATGAGGGGATACTCACGGTGGAACAGCAAGAGCGATTTTACCAATATTCGTCCAGGTTACTTGCGGCAACACCAGTTCAGTATGTAACTGGTTATGCCTGGTTTATGGGCCAGAAATTCAAAGTCAACGAAGAGGTGCTGATACCCCGTCCGGAAACCGAAGAACTGGTGGAATGGGTTAGATCATCTTCCAAACAAGATCAACCACTGATCCTTGATATAGGCACTGGCTCCGGTTGCATCCCCATCATGTTGAAAACACTTATTCCTTGTGCTACTGTTCATGCGGTCGACATCAGCCCGGGTGCCGTTGGCATGGCCCGCCAAAATGCCCGCGAAAAAAATGCAGAGATCGTTTTTTTCGAGCTTGATTTCCTGGATGAAGATCAGTGGTCTTTACTGCCTGCAGTTGACGTCATCGTGAGCAATCCACCTTATATCCCTTTGCATGATAAGCATACGATGGAAAAGCATGTGGTTGATCATGAACCCCATCTGGCCCTGTTTGTTCCTGATGAAGATCCGCTCTTATTTTATAAAGCTATGCTGAAGTTTGCAGAACAGAAACTTAAGCCGGGGGGCATGATCTTCTGGGAAATCCATCACGAGCTGGCGCCGAAGCTGGCAGAAATTTGCGCCCACCCCGTTGAGATCCGAAAAGATATGCAGGGCAGGGAGCGCATGGTTTGTATGCGCATAGGGAAAGGCAGTTAAAAAAAATGTGCTGGCCCTGAGAGGCTGACATGTTTGCGAACGCTAGTTCTTGCCCACCAGAGCCTCTATGCTTGACAGCGCAACTCCTTGTCCACCGGGAATGCTTCTTATACTTGTAAACGCTACTACTCTTTGTCAACCGACAGCACCGTCCTTGCTCCCAGTTGACGGGCGATACGCATCACCGCGACAACATTATCGATCGGAACATTTTTGTCTGCATTGATCACTACTGTCGGGATCTCTGTTTTCTCTTTCTGGATGGCCGGCAATAAGGCAGCGCGCAGCGAATCAATGCCCACCTTGGTGGTCCCCACATAATAGAATTTATTGGCGTCGATAGAGACCACTACGTTCTGTTTGGCCTTGGTATCGCTTTTTGATTTAGGCTGTGACAGCTTGATCACATTAGGATTTGCGAGGGTCGACACAATTAAAAAGAACATCAGCAGGATGAACAGGATATCGTTCAACGCATCTGTAAATACTTCCGCCTCCCCCCTGTGTCTTTTTCTTACGCGCATGTATTAATGGGTTGGTTCCTGTAAAGTGTCTAGAAAATCTGCAGCAGCTACCTCCATCCGGTTTGCCGCTTTATCGATCTGGGTATACAGGTAACTATAGGCCAGAAAGGCCACGAGCCCGATTAATAAACCGGTGAGCGAGGTTACGATCTTCACATACAGACCACCAGCAATGGTATTCAAAACAAATTCGCCGGTAGAATTGATGTTGAAAAACAACTGCATCAAACCAGCCAGGGTTCCGATGAATCCGAAGATCGGTGCAGCACGCGCGATGACCGAAAGGATATTCAGGTTTCTTTCCAGCTCGTACATTTCCAGCTGGGCCACTGATTCCATACTCCGCTCAATGGCATCAATGGGCTTACCGATCCGCTGGATCCCTTTGTGGATCATCCGCGCAATTGGGTTATTTGTATTTTTTGCCTGGGAACGTGCAGCAGCAATGTTCCCGTTGACAATATGGTCACGGATAATGCCCATGAAATTCTCATCGATCAGGGATGCCCGTTTAATGGCGATATATCTTTCGATAAAAAAGAAAATCGCTGCCACCAACAGCAACGCCAGTGGGATCATGATGGGTCCACCGGCCACCAGTATTTCCCAAAGGTGCATTTCCTTAGGCGCTGGTGGAATGGCGTTTACCTGTTTTGAAAGGGTGTCTGTAATGAGTGAAGGGGCTTGTAATAACCAACCGGGCATGTATGTCGAGTTTGAGCAAATGTAAAAAGAAAACAACTGGCAGAAGTTAAACAAAACCAAATAGTTCAAGGATCGATGTTCGATTTTTTTTATTTAACTTGTTAGAAACCATGTTTATGGAAAGGGGAAGCAGAATATGGCTCGGAATCTTCACTTTTTTGCCGATCGTTTTATTGATCGCCTATGTGGTCTTTTTTGCGCTCATTCTGTCGAACATATTCCTGCACAATAAAGATGTTTCCCTTTTGGCCGAAATTGGTCCCGCCCTCCTGGTCGCACTGGCCATAGGCATCATTGCCTTCGGATTATTTATATACTACATCATACACGTCATCAATAGCAAAACAGACACCAACGAAAAGATCCTTTGGCTGATCTTTTTCTTTACCTGTAACCTGTTCGCTTTTCCTATCTATTGGTATATGCGGATCTGGAAGTCTCCCACTGAGAATATGTCCATGCTGGCTAATTAGCATGCAGGCTAGCTTTTTTCTTCCCAAATCAGGACCAGCTGCACAATGGTTTCTACAGCTTTTTGCATATCCTGGACACTCACATATTCCTGCTTTGAGTGAAAGGCCATTTCCCCTGTAAATATATTGGGACAAGGCAGGCCCATGAACGATAAGCGGGACCCGTCTGTACCTCCGCGCACCGGCATCTTACGAACATGCATTCCAGCCCTCCTGATCGCCTCTTCGGCATAACTGATCACCATAGGGTGCTGATCCAGTACCTCCTTCATATTCCGGTATTGCTCTTTGATGCTGATATCAAATCCCGATCCCGGATATTCTTGAACAATTTCCCCCGCCAGCTTTTCCAGGAATGCCGCATGGAGTTTCAACTTGCTGGTTTCAAAATCACGGATGATAAAATCAACCGTTGCTTTCTCAGCCGTTCCTTCCATATGAACAGGGTGTACAAATCCTTCCCGGGCTGAAGTTGTTTCGGGGGAAAATGCTCCTCCCGGCAGCGCATCAACAAATGCTGATGCGACCTTGATCGCATTCACCAGCTTGCCTTTCGCATAACCCGGATGCGCACTGATGCCATAAAAACTCACCCTCGCACCATCGGCAGAAAAAGTCTCGTCTTCCAACGAACCTCTTTCACTGCCATCCAACGTGTATCCATAATCTGCCCCCAGCAGTTTCATGTCAAGCTTGTCCACTCCCCTGCCGATCTCTTCATCCGGTGTGAACAGTATCCTGATCTTGCCATGCTTCAAATGGGGATTGCCCAACAGGTATTTTGCCATGTCCATGATCACGGCCACGCCTGCCTTATCGTCTGCACCCAGCAAAGTGGTTCCGGACGCCGTGACCAAATCTTCCCCTATTTTCTCCTGCAGGTATGGATGATCCTCCATCCGGATCACCTGCGAAGGATCATCAGGCAATATGATCGGCTGCCCATTATAGTTCCTGTGCACGATGGGTTTCACTCCCACGCCAGGACTGTCCGACGAAGTATCCACATGCGCACAAAAACAGATCACCGGTACATCTTTCCCCGAGGTGGCTTCTATGCCCGCATATACATATCCGTTATTATCCATCATCGCATCACCAAGGCCCATTTCCTTTAACTCTTCCACCAATAACCGGCTCAGGTTTTTCTGCTTCTCTGTACTGGGAAAACTTATTGAGTGGGGATCAGACTGGGTATCAATGCCGGCATACCTGATGAACCGCTCTTCTACTGTAAATGAATATGCGCTGAACATGATGGATTTTTGGGCAAATTAGGGAGAAAAGTGGCCTGCCATTTGTAATCCAACAAAATATTTTTACATTATATCAATAACCAAAACCAATCATCATGAAAAAGCATCTGATCGCAGCCATAGTTGGGGCCATTATTATTTTCCTCTGGCAATTTCTTTCCAATGCGGCGCTTGACCTGCATCGCCCGGCGCAGCAGTACACCCCCAAACAGGATAGCATTATGGGCTTCCTGAAATCAAATCTTACCGAGGGGAGGTACATGGTCCCCACGCTCCCGGAGGGTGCAACTTCAGCGGACCACGAGGCCTTCCTGAAAAAAATGGATGGGCAGGCATGGGCTATGGTCGATTTGCACGAAAAATCGGAATTAAGTGTTCAAGCGATGGTTACTAATATGATCAGGGGATTACTCGTGAACATCCTGATCGTCTTTCTCTTTATATGGATCCTCACCAGGCTCGGAACACCGTCTTTCAAAAACATTTTCATATCCAGCGTTCTGCTCGGATTCATTGTTTTCCTGAATGCTCCTTATACCAATTTCATCTGGTATAAAACACCTGGGCTCTGGCAGGACTTCGCAGATTCTATCGTGTCCTGGAGTGCAGCAGGAGTCTGGCTGGGCTGGTACCTCAACCGTAAATAAAAAAAGAATTCCGGATCCTGGCAACAACTGTTCATGATGTTACGGGATCCGGAATTCAAAAAATAGTTCGCTATTAAGCTTCAACAACAACGATCTCTACCAGCTCTACATCAAATACCAGGTCTTTCCCAGCAAGGCTGTGGTTGGCATCCATCACTACGATATCTTCTTTTACTTCCAATACAACAACCGGGATGGGCTGACCAAACTGATTGCGAAGGGTAAGCTGCATTCCTGTCTCCAGCTTCATGTCGTCCGGAATATTAGACGATGGAAATTCAATAACGGCTTCCTCATCGCGCTCTCCATAAGCTTCTGTTGGAGCGATCTCCAGCGTTTTCTTTTC
>JANMHK010000182.1:0-3023 GCA_031375135.1 Sphingobacteriales bacterium
GAATAAAATCGTTCTCATAAACTGATCCTGAATTTTTTCATGGCCAACAATAAAAAGAACAAGGTCATGCCCGATAAGATCAACGATTCCTTCCAGATATTCACCAGCCCCAACCCTTTCAACATCACAGCTTTCACGATGATGAAGAACCATTTGGCGGGAACGATATTAGATACAATCTGCAAGGGCCTTGGCATATTTTCAATCGGGAACATAAATCCGCTCAACATCAGCGTGGGCAGGAACATCCCAACCAGCGAAATGAACATGGCTGTGCGTTGGGAATCAGTGATGGTGGATATCAGCAAACCCAGACTCAGCGAAGTGATGATGAACAAAATTGATTCAGAGAATAACAACAACAGACTGCCGCGTATGGGAAGCTCCAACACAAAATAACTCATCAACAAAATCGTGGTGATGTTGATGATCGATAAAAACAGGTATGGAATGGCTTTGGCGATGATCACCATCAGTGGCCTGGATGGCGAGGCCAACAGCACCTCCATCGTACCGAGTTCTTTTTCACGCACGATCGATACAGAGGTCATCATCGTACAAACCAACAGCAGGATCATCGACATCACGCCGGGTACAAAATTGAATGCCCCTTTCAACTGCGGATTATACATCATTCTAACCACTGGTTCTATTCGATATGGAAGCTTGGTTTCTCCCAGTTTCTCCTGCTGGTAGTCGTTGATGATGGCGGTAGCATAACTGATCACCGTAGTGGCAATATTGGGATCAGAGGCATCCGCGATCATTTGAATGGTGACCTGCTTCCCGTGCGTCAACTGCTCATGAAAATCGGAAGGAAATACAATGGCCATGCGCACCTCACCTCTTCGAAATGCCGCGTGAATGTCCTCCGGTTTGGAGAAGTACTTGCGGACTTCAAAATACTTGCTGGCATCAATACGCTGAATTAACTGACGACTTTCAAAGTCTTTCGAAGGATCGAGGATCCCGATCCGCGAATTCTTCACTTCATTGGTGAGTGCGAATCCGAAGATCAGCATCTGTGCGATCGGCATGCCAAACAAGATCAGCAGCGTTTTCTTATCGCGCCAGATATGCTTCCATTCCTTCTTTATAAATGCCCAGAGTGTAATGATCATTCGCTTCGTTTTGCTTTACGGGCCAGTGAAAGAAATACTTCATTCATCCCGCTGGCGCCATATTGTTTGCGCAGGCCAGCTGGCGTATCCAATGCTTCAATTCGTCCGTCTACCATGATGCTTACCCGGTTACAATACTCTGCTTCGTCCATATAGTGGGTGGTGACAAAAATGGTGGTTCCATTATTTGCTGCGCGATAGATCATCTCCCAAAATTCCCTTCTGGTCACCGGATCCACACCGCCTGTTGGTTCATCCAAAAACACGATAGGCGGTTCATGCAAGATGGCGACACTGAAAGCAAGCTTTTGTTTCCAGCCCAGTGGCAGGGTTTTAACCAGCGCATTGGCGCGGTCGTGTAACGTCAGTTCATGCAGGATCATATCCGTCTTTTCGCGGATCCTCTGTCGGTCCATACCGTAGATGCCACCGAAAAAGCGCATATTCTCTTTGACTGTCAGGTCTTCGTATAAGGTGAACTTTTGGCTCATATAACCGATGCTCTGTTTGATCTTTTCCGATTGGGTATGCACATCAAAAGAGGCTACAGAACCATGACCGGATGTGGGATTGATTAGGCCACAGAGAATTCTGATCGCTGTTGTTTTCCCGGCTCCATTGGCGCCCAGAAATCCGAATATCTCACCTTTATCAACTGTGAAACTGATGGCATCCACAGCCGTGAAGTCGCCAAATTTCTTAGTCAGCTTATCGGCCACAATGATATGTTGGTCGTTCTTGTTCATTTCATTTTCTTCATCGGCCACAATGTTATGTTGGCCGTTCTTGTTCATTTCATTTTCTTCAGAAATACATCTTCCACATTGGGCTCGATCTCCTGGTAAACAGCGTCGGGGTAACCCCGGCCGGCCAATGCCTGCATCAACGCCTGCATTTGCGATTGATCATGCAGGGTCACATGGTGATACTCACCAGAAGGGTAAGCGGAATTGATTTGCTCCATCGTTCTTAACTGGTTCAACAGGCCGTACATATTGCTGTGTTTGATGGCCCAAAGGGTTTCACCAAAACTCCTGCTGATGCCTTCAGGCGTATCACGGGCCAGGATCTTCCCGTTACTGATCAGGGCGATGTTATCACAGCGCGAGGCCTCGTCCATATATGCAGTCGATACCAGGATGGTGATCCCTTCTGCTTTCAATGTTTTGAGCATGTCCCAGAATTCCACCCGCGACACGGCATCTACGCCTGTTGTGGGCTCGTCGAGGAATAATATTTTTGGACGATGGATAAGCGCACAGCATAGGGCAAGCTTCTGTTTCATACCCCCGGAAAGTGCACCCGCTTTGCGGGCTTTAAAGGGCTCCAACTGCACGTAAATATCTTTGATCAGGTCATAATTCTTTTTGATGGATGTATTAAAGATGGTAGCGAAAAAAGAGAGATTTTCTTCAACTGAAAGATCCTGGTAGAGAGAAAACTTCCCGGGCATATAACCGCTGATCTCCCGGATCTTCATATAGTCTTTCACCACATCGATCCCTTCCACCTGAACATGCCCGCTATCTGCCAGCAATAAAGTGACCATGATCCGGAACAGGCTCGATTTGCCTGCCCCATCCGGCCCGATCAAGCCGAACAGTTCACCCTTTTCAACAGAAAAACTGATCTGGTCCAATGCCCTGATCGTTTCCTTGTTGTCCGAAGGATAAGTTTTAACAACGTTCTCTACAATAACCGATTTGTTCATATTATGCTTGGTTCCGTGACTTAAGAATTCGCCAATCCGCCAATTCGTCAATTCGCGAATTGGATCTCCCCGTACATTCCGATCTTAAGCAATCCATCGTTCATCACATCGATCTTCACGGCATAGACCAGGTTGGCTCTCTCGTCTTTCGTCTGTATGGTCTTTGGCGTAAACTCTGCCTTATCTGAGAT
>JANMHK010000211.1:0-6024 GCA_031375135.1 Sphingobacteriales bacterium
GCTTTATAAGGCCGGTCAGCTTCGGGCCTGCGCTTTCTGAGGATAAAGATGCCAATAATGGTAAGCACATAAAAGATCACCACTACAAACGAAACCATGTCGAGCAGGTCACCATATTTTCCACTTAAACATAAGAGACAGGCCATAGCGCTCTGTGCCCAAAGTGCCCATTGCGGAACCGCATTCTTGTTTAGACTGGCTGCCTTCTTAAAAAACAAACCGTCCTGCGCCATAGTATAATAAACCCTTGAGCCCGCGAGTACAAGCCCGTTGATACATCCAAACGTGGAGATCATGATCAGTATGGCGATGATTGATTTTCCTGCATTACCGAAGATCATATTCGCCGCGGAAACAGCCAGTCTGTCCTCTTCTGGAAACGCGATCTCATTTAAAGGAAGCGCGTTAAGGTACATGAGGTTTGCGCTGATATAGATAAGCGATACGATCAGGGTACCGAGGAATAAACTCAGCCCGATGTTCTTTTTAGGATTTTTGATCTCGGCCGCAATGAAGGTCACATTATTCCAGGCATCACTGCTAAACACAGAACCTACCATTGAAGCTGCAATGGCACCCATGATGGCCACCCCACCGATCTCTGTCCATGCGAGTCCTGCTGCACCAGCAGACCTATCCACTACGGTAGCTGCGTTGAAACCGGTGGCCCAGTTCACGCTCCAGAAACTTTCCTTGACAAACAGAAAACCAAACAGGATCAATCCAAACAGGGCGGCCAGTTTGGAAATGGTAAACGTAGTTTGTATCAGTTTCCCTTCCTTTACGCCCCTGGTATTTACATAGGTAAGTAATAAGATCACGCTGATGGCAAGCACCTGCGCGATATAGACTTTATAGGTACCGAGCGCAAAGATCACATTCTCATCTGTCTGCCTGAAGATGGGCATGAACACACCCGAAAATTTTGCGAAGGCCACGGCAACCGCGGCGATCGTTCCCGTCTGTATCACGCTGAACAGGCTCCATCCATAGAGGAAACTCACCAGCGGGTTGTAGGCCTCTTTGAGGTATACATATTGTCCGCCTGCCTTTGGAAACATACCACTCAGTTCACCATAGCTCACGGCCGCAATGATGGTCATGATAGCCGTGATCACCCAAACTGCGATGAGCCAGCCAGCGCTGCCAACGTTTCGGACAATGTCGGCACTCACAATGAAAATTCCCGAACCGATCATTGACCCGGCCACGACCATAGTAGCGTCGAGTAAACCAAGACTGGGTTTGAAGTTTGACTCCTGCGGCATGTTGTTGATTGTTTGATGGAAGATAAAGAAAAATACTACCCTGACACACTCCTTCCAATCGCCCAAGAAAAACTTACATTTAGCTTTCAAGATATCCGATATGAGATCAATTTGTCTGACCGTTTTATTCCTTGCTGCAGTTTCCATTTCATTTTCGCAACCCTATAGCCAAAGCCTGTTTGATGCGGCACAGTGGCGAATGATCGGCCCACACCGGGGCGGCAGAACAGTGGGTGCTGTTGGCGTGCCTTCACAACCCAATGTGTTTTATATCGGCGTCAACAACGGCGGGGTCTGGAAAACTACAGACTATGGAAGAACCTGGGTGCCCATCTTCGATGATCAACCTACAGGCTCAATCGGTGACATTGCGGTATCCCCTTCCAATCCGGAAGTGATTTATGTTGGCAGCGGTGAAGGATTGCAACGTCCCGATCTCTCCGTGGGCAACGGCATGTATCGCTCGTCAAACGGTGGCAAATCATGGACCCATCTCGGTCTTGCTGAAGGCCAGCAGATCGGGGGCATTGATATCGATCCGAAAGACGAAAATCGGTTATTCGTAGCCGTTCTAGGCCATCCCTACGCAGCGAATAAAGAAAGAGGCATTTTCCGCACACTCGACGGCGGAAAAACCTGGAAGAACGTGCTTTATATCGACGAGAACACGGGCGCCATACAAGTCACCATCGACCCAATGAATCCCCAGATCATTTATGCAGATATGTGGGCCGGGAGATTGGGACCCTGGGAGAATGGCATGTGGAACGGACCCGAAAGCGGACTTTTCAAATCTACTGACGGTGGCAATACCTGGAAAAAACTAACCAAAGGCTTGCCTACCACCGCTGAGGGATTGGGCAGGATTGGATTTACGATCGCTCCTTCCGATAACTCACGACTTTATGCTTCCGTAGATGCCGGTGACAACGGTGGTATTTACAGAAGCGACGATGCGGGCGAAAGCTGGACAAAATTGCAATCGGATGCCCGCTACTGGGGTCGCGGCAGCGACTTCGCTGAAGTGAAAGTTGATCCGCTAAATAAAGACATCGTGTACAGCGCCAATGTAGTCACCTGGAAATCTGTTGATGGTGGGCTCTCATGGTCCGCTTTCCGCGGTGCACCAGGTGGAGACGACTATCACAGGATCTGGATCAATCCAACCAATCCGAAAATCATGCTCATTGCATCAGATCAAGGCGCGATCATTACCGTTAACGGGGGTGAAACATTTTCTTCCTGGTATAATCAACCTACAGCGCAGTTCTATCACGTGAGTACCGACAATGCATTCCCTTACAACGTGTATGGAGGTCAGCAGGAAAGTGGTTCCGTAGGCATTGCCTCGCGTGGTAATGATGGCCAGATCGGCTATCGTGAATGGCATCCCGTTGGAGTTGAGGAATATGGATACATTGCCGCTGATCCCCTAGATCCTAACATCATCTATGGCGGCAAGATCACCCGCTTCGACAAAAGAAACGGCCAGGTGCAAAACATTGCTCCGGATGCAGTCCGTTCCGGTAAATATCGATTCTTGCGTACTGCCCCCGTCCTGTTCTCCCCCATCGATCCTAAAACATTATTCTTCGCCGGCAACGTTTTATTTAAAACCCGGAACGGCGGCAACTCTTGGTCGGTCATCAGTCCTGACCTCAGCAGAGCCACCTGGGAGGTACCAGCGAATGTTGGCATCTATAGCAGTGATGCACTGAAAACAATGCCGCGCCGGGGCGTGATCTATACCGTAGCACCCTCTTTTAAAGACAGCAATACCATTTGGTGTGGCACCGACGACGGCCTCATTCACGTGACCCGAAATGGCGGTAAAACCTGGACCGATGTAACCCCTCCTGCTGTCAACTCATGGAGCAAAGTATCGTTGATGGAAGCCAGTCATTTTGATGTGAACACCGCTTATGCTGCAGTTAACCGAATCAGGCTCGACGATATGAAACCGCATATCTACAAAACCACGGACGGTGGTAAAAGCTGGACAGAAATTGTAACTGGCCTACCCAACGATCCCATCAATGCCATACGTGAAGACCCCTTTAAGAAGGGCCTCCTTTATGCGGGCTCTGAAACAGCGGTGCACGTTTCGTTCAACGATGGCGCGCATTGGCAGTCACTACGACTGAACATGCCGGCCACTTCGATCCGCGACCTGGTGGTTAAGGATGATGATATTGTTGTAGGGACGCATGGCCGGAGTTTTTGGATTTTGGATGATATTACCGCGCTTCGGCAACTCTCCAATTCTCTAGCCTCATCCTCTGTGCTGCTCTACAAGCCGCAGCAAACATGGCGGGTAAGATGGAGTATGTATACAGATACACCGGTTCCACAGGAAGAAGCAGCAGGACAAAATCCTCCCGATGGTGCCATCATCAATTATTTCTTGAAAGAAAAAGCCAATGATGTTTCGCTAGAGATCATTGATGCAAAAGGATCGGTAGTAAGAAGATATCATTCGTCTGACAAGCCATACCAGAAACCAGCGGATAATGTACCCGACTACTGGGTGAGGCCGCAACAGATTTTGTCGGGCACGCCCGGCTCGCATCGCTTTGTGTGGGATCTTCATTATGCACCGCTTGACCTGCCTGCACAATATCCCATTTCGGCCACTTATAAGAACACGGCCCCGAAGCCAACATCTCCCTTTGCATTGCCCGGCAATTACAAAGTGAAACTGACTGTAGATGGAAAAAGCTTTGAGCAGTCACTAACCGTGAAAATGGATCCGAGGGTAAAAACGCCGGCAAAAGATATTCAGGTGCAGCATGATCTTTCCAGGCAACTATACGAGCTGAGAAAAGAACTGCTGGCCCTGCAGACTTCAAATGCGGAATCAACAAAAAACAAATCCGAATTGCTGGGCCATGTTTCAGAAATCTTTGATGTGCTGGAAGAATCGGACTGGCCACCAACGGTTCAGGCAAAACAAGCTGCGGGCGATATCATCTTACAAATGAAAAAAATGTTGGGGCGTTGATCAGTCTCAGTCAATAGGAGACATAAAAAAGGGGAGCATTTCTGTTCCCCTTTTTCGTAGCTATTTGAAGTTATTTCTTGTCCTTCGTTTTTCTATAGGCTTCGTTTAGTCCTGCTACTACCTCGTCGGTAATATTGTAGGTCGTGTCCTTATAAAAGAGAACGTTAAGTCCTGCACTATAGGAGAAGATATAAGAATATCCTTTTTCTTTGTTGTATTCGCCGAGGAAATCATTGATCCTTTTGCGAAGTTCATCCATGGTCTTGATGCCTTCTTCCTGAATCTGGCCTTCCATCACTCTTTTCTGGTTTTCGAGGTTCTGCATTTTGCGGGTATAATCCCTTTGGAAAGATTCAGCCTCTACTTGTGTGATGCTGTTTCCCCTTTGCACAAAAGCAACCCTTTCATTCTCTATTTTCTGGAATGAATTATTCAACTCGCGATCAGCATTTTCTTTACGCTTATCGAAGTCGTTCATTTTAGACCTGTAGTACTCATATTTCTCCTGGATGGAATCCAGGTCAACATATGCGATCTTCAAAGACCTTTTAGAGGCTGTGTCCTGGCTGATCACCCTGCTTGATATCTTATCGATCTGGTTGTGATTCTTGAAATGCAGGTAAAACAAAACGGCTACCAGAATGGCAAGAACCGCGGTGATAGCAGGTAAAACATTTTTCATGCGTAGTAGTTGTAAAAATTCAAAAGTCAAAAGCCAAAAGCCGTTGACCGACTTCTGACTTTTGACTTTCTACTTTAATAATTATTCTTCTTCATCGAAAGTCATTGCCTCACGAGATGTTTGCAGCAATTCATATTCTTCCTTGCTACCAACGATCATATTCTCAAACTCCCTCAAACCTGTACCTGCAGGAATATGATGACCCGTGATTACGTTTTCTTTCAGACCGAGCATATCATCGGTTTTACCCATGATGGCTGCAGATGAAAGTACTTTCGTAGTTTCCTGGAACGAAGCCGCTGAGATCCAGCTCTGTGTACCCAGTGATGCCTTGGTGATACCAAGCAATACAGGACGGGAAGTAGCAGGGCGCGCATCGCGGAATTCAATCAGGTTGCGATCGTTCCTCCTGAGGATTGAATTTTCTTCCCTCACTTCACGAAGACTTACGATCTGACCGGCTTTCAACTTAGCTGATTCACCAGGTTCCGTAACCACTTTTTTATCAAAGATCCAGTCGTTCTCTTCGTTAAATGCGAGCCTGTCTTCCAGATCCTCTTCAAGGAACCTTGTATCTCCCGGATCAACGATCTCCACTTTCTTCATCATCTGGCGAACGATCACTTCAATATGCTTGTCGTTGATCTTTACACCCTGCAGACGATAAACTTCCTGGATCTCATTCACCACATATTCCTGAACTGCGAAAGGCCCTTTAATAGACAGGATATCTGCCGGAGCTGTTTGACCATCTGACAATGATGTACCTGCTTTCACAAAGTCACCATCCTGCGCCAGGATCTGGCGAGTCAGCGGAACGAGATATTTTCTTACTACACCATCCCTGGCTTCTACAATGATCTCGCGATTACCACGCTTAACTGCACCGAAAGCAACTACACCATCGATCTCAGAGACAATCGCAGGGTTACCTGGATTACGTGCTTCAAACAATTCGGTTACCCTTGGCAGACCACCCGTGATATCCCTCAGCTTACCGAGGATCCTTGGGATCTTAACGAGGACCTGACCGGCTTTCACTTCATCCTGATCATCAATGATAAGGTGAGCAC
>JANMHK010000285.1:0-5474 GCA_031375135.1 Sphingobacteriales bacterium
CTTACGGTTACTGTCGGCTCGTAACCTTCGCCCACCTGTTTCTTCTTTTCATTCAACGCATAGAGCGCGTTGTTGACCAGGTTGAGGAGCACGCGGCCGATGTCCTGGGGAATAATTTTGATATTGCCGATGCTTTCGTCAAAATCAGTTTTGATGGTGGCGTTGAAGGATTTATCTTTTGCTTTCAATCCATGGTAAGCCAGCCGTAAGTACTCATCAGCCAGGGCATTGATATCCGTTAGTTCTTTTTGACCGGATCCTTTTTGGCTATGCTGGAGCATGCCCTTGACAATGGAATCCGCACGTTTACCATGATGCTTTATTTTGTCCTCGTTGGCTTTCAGGTCCTTCGCTATCGCTTTCACTTCATCTAGGTTGCCAGTATTTGCTGCCTCTTCCAGTTCAATAATCAGCTCGCTGTTCACTTCAGAAAAATTATTCACAAAGTTCAGCGGGTTCTGGATCTCATGCGCAATGCCGGCGGTGAGTTCTCCGAGGGATGCCATTTTTTCCGATTGGACGAGCTGGGCCTGGGTAGACTTCAATTCCGTCAGTGCGCTTTCAACCTGGTCTTTCTGCGATTGTAATTCTGCATTGATCCTTTTACGCTGGAGGCTTGTGCGATACATGTATAAGGCCAACAACAAAAGAAAAGCTAACCCCGCAAGCAGGAGATAAACGAGGATCTTATTCCGATAGTTTTTCTCGGCCTGTTTTATTTCCAATAGGCGTTGATCTTCTTCGACCGCTTTCATTTGCAGCTGCTGGGTAACCCTCGTACTATTAATCACTTCATTTCCTTTCAGGAATATTTTTAAATATTTAACGGTGCTATCTGCATTCCTGGTTTCATAGTAATCGCTCAGCATTTTTGCCGGCTTGGCAGCCAGGTATTCAAGCGAACTGTTAGAAATAGCTCTTATGGCCATTCTTGCAGCATATAAAGCAGAATCGGTAAGTTTAAAATGCTGGTAGTGTTTTGCCAGGCCGAAATAATAAAATTGAAAATAACGGCTCTTATACTGTTGGTACTTATCTACTATTGCGCCGGCTTGTGCATTGTATTTATCCGCATTTGATTTGTCGTTCAACTTACTATATGAACCTGCGAGATTGGAGAGGCAGTACACGTAAAGACTCCGTTCTACAATTTCCCTTTGATCTGTGTCTGTCATTTTAGCCAATAGACCCTCCACCATATCTACAGACCTGGCGGAATAAGACAGTGCAGAATCGGGTTGATTCGCTTGTAAGTAAACATATCCCAGATTCATGATGGGATAAAATTTGAAAAAAGGTTCAGTGCCTCTGTTTGCAGCCTCACTTGATTCTTTGTAAATGGCTATGGCTTTGTCATTCTCTTCGCGGTCTTTATACATGTGGCCCGACTGATTCAGGGCATATCCAAGCAGTGAATAGTTGGATAATTTTTTTGCCATGTCTATTGCCTTGAAATGATATTGTTGTGACTTGGCGAAATCCCCCGTTATTCTATAGGCCTGGGCATACATACTAATCGCCACACATTCAATAGTTGCATCTTTCTTTTTTTGGGCAAGGGCAAACACGGCTTTCGCTTCTTCCAGTAATGCAAGAGGAGCCTTATCGTCAGACAGTAGGATAAGGTCGATAGCCCATTTGGAGATACGCTGAGGGTCAGACTCGGCCTCAATTTTCTGAAGCAGCATAAGATCCATTGGCGTTAGCTGGCTAACTGTTGACGATTGAGCGCCGGCGCATAATGTGAGCAGGAGCAAGGCCCAGGCCGCAAAGATCCGGGCCCCACATTTTTTTATATGGGGACGATGGAGCTTTAGAAACAAAGAATAGGCTGAGGGGAGATGCAGCGTAGTGGCCAACTTCATTGGCTTAAGGTAGGAATAAAATCTGCACTAGATCACCCAAAGCTTACTTTGACTGGCACTAATCGACAATACAGTTTCCTTCATCATGCTGAGCGATAGACCGAGCCCTTTACCCTGCCCGTAGGTTTTGCCTTTGCTTTCGATCGATAATAAGTCAGGCGCAAAAGCTCAGGATTTTCGAGCGAGTGCCGGAGCTGTAGGTTGAACCGAAATATTTTTGACAGGTTGAACTGTTCTCAGGTAGGCAAATATGGCCCTGAGCTCTCCGTCTGTCATATGTTTAACTGGCATCAAAGCCATCGGTGGCATGAGGGGTCTTCCTCCGGGAAGTCCTTTGCTCACCATATTCCGCAATGCGTAAACAAACTGGTCTTCCGTCCAGTTACCCGTACCGGTTTCATCAGGGGTAAGATTTGCAGAGTAGGAAATTCCCCATGGGCCCACCCATGAAGTAAAAGTAGCAGTGAGAATAAATCCTTTAGATTCCAATTGTTTGCGATCAACGTCAGGTGCAGGCATACCTTGGGGATGGCCAGATAAAAGCAATGTACTGTCGTCCACCGGTCCCATTGGAGTCATCTTTTTGGGAGTATGGCAATCGTGGCATCCGCCAATGGTAACAAGGTGTTCGCCCCATTGTACCTGAGTTTCGTAGCCGCCGAAGTTTGATTTTTCCACTGTTGCCACTGCTGCTGTCTCCGGTGTAGAATCAGCAGGTTTATTCCCTGAGCATCCGTAAAAACTGAAGAGGGTCAATGCAAGACCCGCATTGAAGAGTGGAGCAAGCTTTTTCATGACTGTTAAGGTTTATGTTTAAGGATAAATTTTTTAAGTCAAATCGGGGGAACGGAAAAATGACTGGTCCATTCTAATAGGGTAATATCCAAGCGAAAAACATAAAGGCAACATCCGCGGTAAAACTAAGCCGCTTTCATTCGGAGGGATGTCTCGGGCAATTCCATGAATAAGGTAAAGGAATGTTTTCAATTGACAAAATTTTGGTTTACCGTCCTGGATCAAATGGGTGATCATGGCAGTGGTCGGTAATAAATGTCATAATCTCTGCTTAGGTTGATAAGGATTTAAGAGCTGAGCGGAAAATCTAAATCGTTTCCTGTGAAGGTTCAAAGTTCCTCTATTACTAAATAGGCAATTGAATGCTGAACTGGGTGCCCTCACCCTCCTTACTCTCCACCCTGATCTCGCCTCCATGCGCTTTCACAATGTCGTAACTCAAAGACAATCCCAGCCCTGTTCCTTCCCCAGTGGGCTTGGTAGTGAAGAAGGGTTGGAAGATTTTATTTCGGTTGGACTCTGAGATTCCGTTCCCGTTGTCGGCCACCGAAATCATTAGCTCATTGGCTAATTTGCTGATTGACTGATTTTTCAAATCACTCACCAGTCTTGTACTCACAGTGACCATGGGTTCGTATCCGTCTCCAAACTGTTTTTCCTTTTCTCCCACTGCATAAAGCGCATTATTGATCAGGTTGAGGAGTACGCGGCCGATGTCTTGCGGAATGATGTTGACATTCCCAATGCTTTCGTCAAAATCTGTTTTGATGAGGGCATTGAAAGATTTGTCTTTCGCTTTCAAGCCATGGTAGGCCAATCGTAAATGCTCATCGGCTAACAAATTAATGTTGGTGGGCTCTTTTACGCCACTTCCTTTCTGGCTATGCTGCAGCATTCCCTTTACTATGGAATCCGCACGTTTGCCATGATGCTTTATTTTTTCTTCATTGGCTTTCAGGTCCTGTGCAATGGCTTTCACTTCATCGAGGTTGCCAATGTTTGCTGCCTCTTCCAGTTCAATGATCAACTCGCTGTTCACTTCAGAAAAATTATTGACAAAGTTGAGCGGGTTCTGGATTTCGTGTGCGATACCTGCGGTGAGTTCTCCGAGTGAGGCCATTTTTTCGGATTGGATCAGTTGGGATTGAGTTGACTTTAGCTGGGTCAATGTGGATGCGAGTTCCGTGTTCTTCTGCTCTATAGATTCTTTTTGTTTCTGTAGCAGCGTATTTGCTTTTTGTCGGACCCTGCTATTCCTGTATAAGAATAATGCAACGATCAGGGACAGGAAGATCCCGGAGAGCATTGCATAAGTTCTGATCTTGTTCTGCAGTTGTACTTGCTCCTGCTCCAATTCCTGGAGTCTGATTTGTTCATCTAAACCCAGATTGGTAAACTGATTGATCTTTTCGACGCTGTTCATGCTATCTTTCGCAGCCATAGCCAAGCCCTGATAAAAGTAGGCACTATCGATAACGTTACCCTGCGCATATATTTTAGAAAGGGAACTATAAGCACTAAACAAGCCATCGGGAGCACCCAATGTCTCAAGAATGTTTCTGCCATTTTTTGCATACCACATGCTGGAGTCCATATTACCCGTAAGCCTATATACGTCGGATAAAGAGATCGAAGCTTGTCCCAAATCTGCGAGATTATTTTGGCGTTGACTTTCCTGGTAAGCCTGGGTGTAATATTGTTTCGCAGTGTTATTATCCCCTTTTTTAAAATAGATATTGCCCAGTGTTGTTAGAAGAGCACCCATATATTTCCTAAACCCGCAAGACAATGTGTACTGTAACGAAAGCTGTGCAAAGTGGAGGGCGGAGTCGGCCTTATTCAAATTCAAATAAATGTTGCCCAGATTCATGTTAGTGATGGAGAGCAATGATTGCTCATCGATGAGGTTGCCTATTCTTGTTGCCTCCAGAGTATTGGACAAGGCTTTGCCAAGGTTGCCGGTAGAAACGTAGAGCGTACCGAGATCATTGTAAATGAATCCCAGAGCCATTAAACGTGCATCCTCCGGATCACCAGAACTTATAAAATGGTTGGGGTGCCAGACATTTTTTGCTGTTTCTTTATTTTCTCCAATGTGTAGTGCTTCCAGGAAATATCTGAATGAGCGAGGATAGTTTTGCTTTTGACCCCATAGATATCCCAGGTTATCCAGTCCATCCGCCTGCCATAATTTCAGATCAAGTTTTCTCGCAATTTCAAGGGAACTGTCACAAAAATAAATTGCACTGTCGGGGTTTGTTTCTATGTAGTAGTAGCTAATACGTCTGCCGATGCCCATCCTAAGAGTGTCATTGCCAGTGCTTTCAAATGCTGATCTTAAACTGTCGATCGGATTACTTGAGTATATCTCCCAATAGGACTTATTATACATACGCTTAGCATCCGGCTCGTTTCCATCTGTTAGCGCTGTCTGTGCAAGCGTTATAGTGCTTAAACAGACTGCAATTAAGACCAGCCATGCTGTTTTTAGCATAGGTCTATGGTTAGTTAATTGCAGCAAATGCAAACGATGAGGATAGGAACGTTTGAGCATGGCATAAGGTAAAACATTTTCAGTTCTATTGGGAGTTAATGGGGATGGTAATCGAGAATATGGATCCCTCACCCTCCTTACTCTCCACTTTGATCTCGCCGCCATGCGCTTTCACAATATCATAGCTCAAGCTCAGCCCGAGCCCTGTTCCTTGCCCACTGGGTTTGGTGGTGAAGAAGGGTTGGAAGATTTTGTTTCGGTTGGCTTCTGAAATTCCCATGCCGTTGTCGGCAACCGAAACAATTATCGAATTGGCTAAT
>JANMHK010000300.1:0-10676 GCA_031375135.1 Sphingobacteriales bacterium
GTCCTGCTTTTTCCTTTGCCAGACCAATGATTCCCAAAACAGCGATCCAAACGATGGCTATTTTCTGTATTAAATTCTTCATGCCGCCCTCCTTTTTAATAAGACAACATTTGTAAGACAAATGTTGTACCAGTAATTTAATATTTCTCGGTGTTTTGTTTCACATTCGAGAATGAGGAGCGGTATTGAACAAATCAAACGGTAGTCTCGGGGTCTGATTTCTTCTTTTTCCCAAACAAATCATCGAAAACATTCTCCATGTCGCCCATTTGCCCTTTCATGGCCGAACTGCCTTTTGCCCTTAGTTCTTCAAAATAATCCTGGGCTTTATCTGCCATTCCTTCTGCCTCGGATTTAAAATCTTTAGCTTTTGCTTTAATATCCGCCATTAATTTTTCTTTCTCTTCTTCTGTCAGGCCAGAATACTTGAAAGCCGCATAACCAGCAGCTGCGCCAAGTAGAAAAGTTGCAATGTGTTTTGAATTGACTGCCATAATATTGATTTTTTAAAAAATGTATTGCCCGTTAGCTTTGTACCTGAAGTTAGAATTAAATGAATAAGCCTTCTCTACTCGTTCTGTTAAGTTTTTGGTTCCACATCGTTTTATTTTCCCAGCCGTCCGCTAAGACAGAATATGTGAAAGGGTATTTCCGCTATCCCCTTGATATAAGCCCCAAACTCAATGCTAATTTTGGAGAAATGAGGCCCAATCACTTTCACATGGGCCTTGACCTGTTCACGCTTCGAAAAGAAAATCTTCCGATCTACGTGGCAGCAGACGGCTTTGTTTCAAGGGTTAAAATTGAGGCCGGTGGCTTTGGTAATGCGATCTATATACAGCATCCAAACGGCATATCGACTCTATATGCCCACATGAATGATTTTTATCCCGCCTTGCAACAGTATGTAAAACAACAGCAATATGCTTCGGAAAGCTGGGCCCAGGATCTGCCCGTACCGGCTGGCCTGTTGCGGGTGAAGAAGGGGGATGTTATTGGCATGAGTGGGAATACAGGCGGGTCTCAGGGACCTCACGTTCATTTTGAGATAAGGGAAACGATTTCAGAAAAATGCCTTAACCCTTTACTTTGGGGTTTTAGTATTCCTGATAATATACCTCCGGATATCTATAAGATTGCGATATACGACAGGAACAGGAGCGTATACGAGCAATCGCCAATCCTGGTTCCAGTGGTAAAAACAGCAACGGGTTCTTACAAAGCAACCGTGCCCAGGTTGAATTTTGATAAGGTGGTGATCGCACTGCATGCCACTGACCGTATGACGGGAGCATCAAATAATAATGGCATATTTAAAGCTACGCTGACTGAGGCGGGGAAGCTCCTGGCCGGCTTCAAGATCGATGGCATCAGTTATGATGAAACAAGGTACCTGAATGCCCATATCGACTATAAAACAAAGATGTCCGGCGGTTCTTATATTCAGTTCTTAACGCCGCTTCCTGGTGACCATCTAACGATCTACCCCTTTTCGAAACCGGGGTCCTGCGTTGAGCTGAAGGATACTGCCCTCCATAATTATCGTTTGGAGGTGGTTGATCCTTATGGAAACAGTTCACAACTGCAGTTCAGTTTGCAGCGATCTGCCTCTATAGTACCAGTGGCTAACCAGCCTAACCTGATGCGGCCCGACGAACTGAACGTTTATGAGACTGATGATATGGAACTCTATATGCCAGAGAATCTGTTGTATGATTCCATTTATTTCAAATACAGCACCGCACCCGGCGGACTGCCCATGACCTTTTCGAAGATCCACACCATACATAACCCAACGGTGCCCCTTCATTCCAATTTCACCCTTAGGTTAAGACCTGATAAAACAGTTCCCTATCCATACAGGGATAGAATGATCATCAAAAAAAATCACCCGGTCCAGCGTGACAGTGAAAAAAGCCAGTTGGGCGATGGGTAAATACAGCGCAGAGTTTCGCGACTTCGGAATATTTCAGCTGATCGCCGATGATCAGCCACCGCAACTATCGGGCTTCCCTGGTGCTAACCTTGCCGCCGCCAGCAAAATCAGTTTCTACGTTCGCGATAACAACAACCTTGTTAAGAATTTCAGGGCTGAACTTGACGGGAAATGGCTCAGGTTCGTACAGCGAGGAAATACGTTTAGTTACCAGTTTGATGAAAAATGCCCGCGGGGTGAACATCAGCTCAAGATTTCTGTTGAAGACGAGGCAGGAAATATAACTACCCAGAATTATTCATTTACCAGATAAGACTATGTTAACAGAAGGACAAAAAGCACCGGCATTTAGCGGGAAGGACCAACAGGGAAAGAAAGTTTCATTAGCAGATTTCAAAGGAAAGAAATTGGTGATTTTCTTTTATCCGGAAGATGACACGCCTACCTGTACCCAGCAGGCCTGCAATTTGCGCGACAACTATAGCCTTCTAACAAAGAACGGATTTGAGGTTGTTGGAATAAGCCCTGACGACGTGGCAAAACACGCTAAATATCAGGCAAAATATGATCTGCCATTCACTCTGGTGGCCGATCCAGACCATAAGATCATAGACAAGTACGATGTTTGGGGTGAGAAGAATATGTATGGCAGGAAGTATATGGGGCTTTTTAGAACTACTTATGTAATTGATGAAGCTGGTGTCATCATCAAGGTTTTTAAGAAACCGAAAGTGAAGCAGCATGCAGAAGAGATCATAGAAAAGACCAAAGCATGATCTATAGGCTAGAAAACTTCATTTAACCCGAAGAATAAACCGCGAGAGCCATAGCGCCCAAATGCATAGTATTGCAACGAATGGACAAACAAATCAGTCTACAGTAGATGGAAACGGAATTGCTAAGGATAAAAGAGGATTCATTGCTGGCCAGGATAGCAGCGAGAAAACTGGGCGCGGATAGCTTGGCGTTCACCCTTGGAAGAACAATACATCTCCACCGGGCAAGCAGGCAGGAGTTCCTGGAGAATACTAAATGGCTTCGTCATGAAATGGCCCATGTTGAACAGTTCAAAAAATACGGGTTTCTTACATTCATTTGCTTATACCTGTTCGAAACCGTCAAAAGGGGCTATTACCGGAATAAGTACGAAGTGCAAGCCAGGAAGGCCGAGGAAGGGTTATAACCATGATACTTCTCCAAATGCAAAAACTTCTTCCATGGCCGTTTCTAAGATCAGCTCGCCAAATGGGTTCACACCTTTTACGAGGGCCTCGAAATTCCTTGCCCCGGACCTGAATTTTGTTTGCTCGCCTTTCCTGAAAAGTACATCATTGAATTGCGTCATTAGATTGGACGGGTCATATTTCCACTGCATCCAATAATGTTCCACCAGACCTGCTAATTCTTTTGCAAGTTCAACAGGATCAAGCAGTTCGCCCCTGATCTGCCTTAAGGAAACAGGGTTTGGTATATCCGGGTCAAATGTCACCTGATTGACGTTGATGCCAATTCCAATTAAAGCGTGGGTCCATTGGTTGCCGTTAACCACGTTCTCTATGAGAATTCCGCCTGCCTTTCTGTCACGCCAGTATAGATCGTTTGGCCATTTGATTTTTGTTTGATCATCCGTCCATTTTTTATAGAAATCATGACAAGCCAAAGCTATAGCGGCATTGAAAAGGAATGGAACCGGGGGGAAAATGCATTGCGGCTCGGTAACAATGGTCATAATGATGTTTTCTCCTGCAGTAGTTTTCCAGATTCTGCCCCTCTGCCCCCGCCCTTCGGTTTGTTCAAGCGCGAAATAAGTAGTTCCATGATTTGTCATATGGGCATGAACTTGTTGCATGGCATATTTGTTGGTACTGTCTATCGACTCCAATATGACCAGTGGCTGGCCGATGGGCATGTGCTTCTGGGAATTAATCATTATTTTTGGAAAGATAAAAGGAAACATTATAATTTGACATACAACGCCAAGGCATGCTTAAGCAACAATAATTAAAAACAATTCATTTGGCAGAATTAAAGGTATTAACTGAGCCCGGACGAAAACTGACCAGGTTATCAAAAAGCAGCAAGATTCTTAAGGTTATTATTAATGCAATCCAGGATAAAAAAGGGGAAAGTGTAGTTTCCCTTGACATGAGAAAAATCCCCGAAGCAGTAGCTGATTTTTTCATCATTTGCGAAGCTGGTTCTAGCGTGCAGGTAAAAGCGATCGCAGACAATGTGCAGGAACAAGTGAGGAAAGAATGCGAAGAATTGCCCTACAAGCATGAAGGTTATCAGGCCCTGCAGTGGGTTCTGGTCGATTATGTGAACGTTGTGGTTCACGTATTTCAGCGGGAGACCCGCAAATTTTACCGCCTGGAAGAAATGTGGCACGACGGCGTGATGCTGGAACATGAGGACGGGCCGCCGAAAACAAAGACAACCAAGCGCAAATAGAAATTTAATAGAACGATTTACTTAAATATCAGGTCAATAAAAGATGTCACAAGAAGATTTTAAAACAGATCCGAGAAAAAGCCCTGACCCAGAGAAGAACGGTAAGAAAGGCCCAAGGTTCAGCATTTATTGGATCTACGCAATAGTAGCTATTTTCCTGATTGGATACCAGGTGATGCGCGGTGTAACTCCGGATGCAAGGGATATTCCTGAATTAACATTCAGACAGAGTATGCTTACTTCCAATGATGTGGAGAAAGTGGAGCCCGTCATGAACCGTAACGTAGTGAGGGTTTACATTAAGAAAGACAGCCTTAACAAAGCTTTTTACAAGGACTTACTAGGAGATAGATGGTCTTACGTTTACAGTAGCAAAGAAGCTCCGCATTTCCAGTTTGCATATTCTAAAGTGGAAGACTACCAGGAAAAGCTTGATGTTTTTTTCAAAGACAATCCCCAGGTCAAGCCCGTTCCGGTTACTCCTATAAGTGAACCTGAATGGTTTGGACCTTTTGTCAACCTGCTGTTCCCTCTCCTTATGTTCGCACTTCTTTTTGTGCTGATGATGCGCAAAGTAGGCGGCGGCGGACCCGGCGGTGGCGGTCCTGGTGGGATCTTTAATATTGGAAAATCAAAAGCACAGCTGTTCGACAAAGGTACAAAAGTGAATATCACCTTTGCTGATGTTGCCGGTCTTGATGAAGCAAAAGGTGAAGTGATGGAAATTGTAGATTTCCTCAAGAATCCTAAAAAATATACAGCATTGGGCGGAAAGATTCCCAAAGGTGCGTTGTTGGTAGGTCCTCCCGGTACCGGTAAAACCCTATTGGCAAAAGCAATGGCGGGAGAGGCTCAAGTGCCCTTCTTTTCAATGTCGGGTTCTGATTTCGTAGAATTGTTTGTGGGTGTGGGTGCGAGTCGCGTCCGGGACCTGTTTAAACAAGCAAGAGAAAAAGCTCCCTGTATCATATTCATTGACGAGATTGATGCAATTGGTCGTGCAAGGGGTAAGAATATGATGATGAGCAACGACGAAAGGGAGAACACCCTCAATCAGTTGCTGGTTGAAATGGATGGATTTGGTGGAGACAGCGGTATCATTATCCTTGCTGCTACCAACAGGCCGGACGTACTTGATAGTGCGCTTCTACGGCCCGGTCGTTTCGACAGACAGATCAGTATCGATAAGCCAGACCTAAAGGGCAGGGAAGCAATTTTCCATGTACATCTTGAACCGATCAAAAAATCGAACAAACTCGATATTCATAGATTAGCAGAACTAACCCCCGGATTTGCCGGTGCAGATATCGCCAACGTTTGTAATGAAGCTGCGTTAATTGCTGCGCGTAAAGGCAAGGCCCAGGTTGAAATGGACGATTTTCAGGATGCCATTGACAGGGTCATTGGCGGTTTGGAAAAAAAGAATAAGATCATCTCTCCTGAAGAGAAGAAGATCATTGCTTACCATGAAGCAGGCCACGCAGTTTGCGGCTGGTTCCTCGAACACGCTTACCCGCTTCTTAAAGTAACTATTGTTCCCCGCGGTGTAACTGCACTCGGGTATGCCCAGTATACTCCGAAAGAACAATACCTGTATAATACTGAACAGCTAATGGATCAGCTTTGTATGACACTCGGCGGCCGGGCCAGCGAAGACATCTTCTTTGGCAAAATATCTACCGGTGCTCAAAACGATTTACAACAGGTGACTAAGATCTCCTACGCGATGGTGACTGTTTATGGAATGAATGAAAAAGTAGGTAACGTAAGTTTCTTTGATCCTCAGAATGAGAACCAGTTTACCAAGCCCTACAGTGAAGAAACAGGTAAACTGATAGACCAGGAAGTGAGGTTGCTTGTAGAGAAAGCGTATGAGCGCACCAAGCAAGTGCTGCGGGAAAGAAGAAAAGAGGTTGAAGATCTGGCGCATGCATTGCTCGACAGAGAGGTGTTGCACCAACAAGACGTTGAATTGATCATTGGAAAAAGGCCTTTCGAGGATAAGAAAGTATTGTTGGAAGACGCACCAGCCAAGGTTGTAACCTCTTCTAATGGGGAACTGAACGCTGCTGCAGAATCAGAAAGCGAACAAGTTAATCTTTCATGAACTCAGCCAAAGAGAACATATTAAATAGGATCAGGAAGGCACTGGAGAAACCGGTGCCTTTGCCTTTTCCTCTGGCGGAAAATAATGATCAGGTCTATCACCCTGCGTCGGATGATCTGACGGTACTGTTTGCAGAGAATTTCACGGGACTGCTCGGCAAATTCGCTTTCTTTCTTAGTCATGAAGAAATGGTGGGCCAGTTTAAAGAGATCGCTGCCCAAAAGCAATGGAAAGAAGTGTACTGTGCAGAAGATGGATTAAGGTACCTGCTGCAGAAAAATGGATTCAGCGATTTCAGTACGAGATCGCTAAGCGAATCAGACGTCGCTATCACTTCCTGTGAGATTCTGGTGGCCAGAACAGGAACTATTGTTTTGAGCTCCGCACTTCCGGAAGGAAGGACAGCCTCCGTATATTCCCCGGTTCATATCTGCATTGCGGAAGCTTCACAAGTGGTTTATGATATTGGCGATGCACTTGATTTCCTGAAAGAAAAATACGGGGTTCCCCTGCCTTCCATGATCAGCTTTGCAACAGGTCCCAGTAGAACGGCGGATATTGAAAAAACACTGGTTGTTGGAGTTCATGGCCCTAAAGAAGTATATTGCTTTCTGGCCGATCTATAATTTTCGCCATGCAGATTCCCCAAGGAAAAAAAGTTTATTTTTTATCTGATTTTCATCTCGGCGTTCCTGATCGGGATTCCAGTCTGAAGCGCGAGAAAAAACTGATTTCATTCCTTGAGATCGCAAGACAGGACGCGGCACAGATATTTATTGTTGGAGATCTTTTTGATTTCTGGTTCGAGTATAAGAAAGTTGTTCCCAAAGGATTTGTAAGAATCTTGGGTAAGATGGCGGAGATCACAGACTCCGGGATACCCATCGAGTTTTTCGTAGGTAATCATGATATGTGGATGAATGGATATTTCGAGGCTGAATTGAATATCCCCGTTTATCATGCGCCCCGTGAATACGAATTCAATGGAAGATCATTCCTCGTTGGTCACGGTGACGGATTAGGTCCAGGTGATTATGGGTACAAGCTGCTCAAGAAGGTGTTCAGAAATCCGGTTTGTAAATTTCTTTTCGGGATTATCCCCCCTTATATCGGGATGAATATCGCCCATTACTCAAGTCGAGGTAGCCGTTCCGTTACTGGCAACAGCGACGATGAATTTTTGGGAGAGGAAAAAGAATGGCTGATCAGTTATTGCCGGGAACAGTTGAAGCAAAAGCATTTCGATTTTTTCATTTTCGGACATCGTCATCTACCCATCGAATTTGATCTTAATCCTCAAAGCCAATATATCAATCTGGGCGACTGGATCAAATATTTTACCTATGCTGTTTTTGATGGTGAAAAGCTCGAACTAAAATCCTTTCCCGGATGAAGTGCCTGGTTACCATATTTTTTCTGCTTCCTTTTTTCATCTCCGCCCAACAGATGGATGCTCCCCCCGCAAAACAGTTGAAGGGAAAGTTCAGTTCATTTACCGTTGATAACCTCGGAAATCTCTATGTGCTCACCGCGGAGAATCAGCTGAAAAAATACAATGTACGGGGTGATTCTATGGGTGTATTCAACGACGTCAAACGCTATGGCAAACTGACATCTATCAATGCTATAAACCCATTACGGACTGTCTTGTTCTATCGTGATTTCAGAACCGTGGTTGTTCTTGACAGGCTCATGAATACCATCAATACCATCGACCTCCGAAAGCTCAATATCTTCCAGGTCAGGGTAGTGGCGCCAGCCTATGATAACAATATCTGGGTCTTTGATGAGCAGGAAAGCAAATTGAAGAAGATTGCAGAAGATGGGCGAGTGCTCAGTGAAACTGCTGATCTGCGCCTGGTACTGGATGAAGCCCCAAGCCCCCAGAAAATATACGATCAAAACGGGTACGTCTACCTCTACGATCCTGCAAAAGGCGTTTTTATTTTCGACTATTATGGCGCATTGAAAAACAAGATCGCTCTATTAAATTGGACCGATATGCAAGTGCTGGGAACTACGATCGCCGGTAGGGTAAATGATAAGATCATGAGCTATCGAACCGGAACGCTTGATATTAAGGAAACGCCCATTCCCTCCTCGATCATACTATCCCAAAATATACAGATCACACCAATAGGTATTTACGTGTTGGATGAAAAAGGTGTATCACTGTATTCATTTTCGGGCTATTAATTTCATTAACCTTAACTGATACTCATGGAACTGTTCTGGGACCGTATTTTCCTTGATAACTCGGTGCGGCAATATGGCATCGTGATCGCGGTGATACTGCTGGCGTATATCCTTAAGAAGTTTTTCGGCCGGTATGTGTCGTCATGGATCTTTATGCTCCTGAGGAGCATGGGCAGGGCCATAGAAAAATCATCTTTTGTTAATCTGATCGTAGGGCCCATCGAAAATTTCCTTTTTGTATTGATCAGCTTTTTTGCGATCAAATCCCTCAATTTCCCTGCCCCGCTTAACGTGAAGATTTTTCGGGTAGGCAGTCCTGATATGGTTGAAGCCATCGGAGAATTTATCATCATTTTCTTCTTTATCAGAATGCTGCTCAGACTGGTAGACTATATGGCCCTCGTGATGGGCAAGAAGGCCGATCTTACACCCAGCCAGGATGATAACCAGCTCATTGTGTTCTTTAAGGATTTTGTGAAAGTGATCTTGTTAATGATCGGTGTGCTTGTTATGCTGCAGGTAGTTTTTCAACAGGACATTTCGAAGGTACTGGCAGGTCTGAGTATAGTAGGTGCTGCGATCGCCCTGGCGGCAAGGGAAAGCATTGAGAATCTGATCGCATCGTTTATTATATTCTTTGACAAACCATTTACAGTTGGCGACCTTCTCAAGGTCAATAATATCACAGGCGTGGTGGAACATATTGGCTTGAGAAGTACAAGGATAAGAACAGTGGAAAAGACCTATGTGACCATGCCTAACAAGCAAATGGTGGATTCCATCGTAGATAATCTGACGCTTCGTACCCATCGCAGGGGCGAAATCAGGGTTCAGATCGACGCGAGAACAAAATCGGATCAGGTCAATACATTATTGACAGGTCTAAAGGAAATATTGAAAAGGGATTCAGTAGAAGATGTGAACGTGCAGCTCAGCGAAATTACGCAGAATGCTTATGTGGTCACCGGGGATTTCGTCAGTTCAACCCTCGATTTTAAAGCGTTTAACCTGATCAAAGATGAGATCAATTTGGATATTATCAAACTGCTGGAAGAGATAGGCCTTTCATTGTCGGGCCAGGACAATACCATCAGGATCGTCAGAGACCAGCCTTCATCTCCAAAAGGAAACGCTTGAGCTGTTCGAGTTGCCTAACCATTTCAAATTTCTCTTTTGACTTCTTGTTATTTTTCAGATAGTCTTTCGCACCTTCAATGGTGAATTTTTTCTGACGGAGCAGATGATGGATCACCTGCAAATTCTTAACGTCATCGGGCCTGAAGAATCTATCTCCCTTACCGTTCTTACGGGGCTTCAATACATCGAATTCTGATTCCCAATAGCGCAGCAAGGAGGTATTTACTTTAAACATAGAAGCCACCTCACCAATACCATAGTATTGTTTTGCGAACAGAATTTCGTCTTCAGGTATTTCGGGCAGATCTGCTTCCATACTCATTTCTTTTATGGATTTTCTTCCCCGGGTGGATTTGATCTTTGACTCTTCTTTCTTAACGGCAAGGATCACAACTGGTTCGGTCGATATAGCCGGTGTTGCTAAATCAACTGCTGGCGATGTTGGTTCAGGTTTAGTGTTCTCCCTGTTTTCTACTCTTCTTCTTGGTATTTCTACAGCAACATTTGATCTTGCGATCTTAAAGGCCTCTTCTTTCAATAACTCCCTCGCACTGGTATCTACAGGCTCATCCTGTTTAACCACGGTCGGGGGCTTGAGTGTTCTTTCGGATTTCTTTTCTTCCGATTTTTCTTCGATCTGTTGACCAGTGGCCATGGCTGTAAATAAGTCCAGTTGTTCAGGCATCGATGCAATATATAATGATACCCTAAAGAACATGCCAAAAATTATTCACATGCTGTTACTAATCAATTCATCAGTCGAAACTCTGGTTACTTGAGGCGGCCAGTTTGAGGATCTGCTGGTACTGTTCAGGGGTCAGATCATTATAGAAGAAGTAAATCGGATCG
>JANMHK010000321.1:0-3532 GCA_031375135.1 Sphingobacteriales bacterium
CTGCTACGATGAATACCAGCCAGCCAATGCCCGCAAAAAGGCCTACGATAATACCTACTCCGGCAGCAGCCAGGATGAAGATTTCGAGGTTATTCTCAGGCGCCCAGTCTATATCTGTATTTTTCTGTTGTTTGCGCCCAAGCTTAACGGCATATTTGTCCAGTTTGCGCAATTGCTTATCTGAAAGGGTAGTGCCGTTAGCAGTTGCGTAGTCAGTAGCCATATTCCTTACCAGTAGTTGTGGATCTACCGCAGCCGAACCCGTTTTGGTATCCAGCTGAACCTGGATTAGGCGGGCAAGTTCTGTTGCTTTAGCTTCTTCAATGCCTTTCGGGCTGAACAATGGATCAGTGTGGAGGTTGGCATTGAGGTCAGCAGGGGCAGCAGACTGTGTAAAACTGACAGGTTCTAAAGTCATGTTGGCCGTGGGCGGCGGGGCAATGACAGAAACGGCGATCTGGCCCTGGATGGCGTGATCAGGATCACTTGCAGTGGCTTCGGTCAAACTTCCGGAGAATCCGGGTCCCTGTTGAGCAGGCCTGTAAACAAATCCATTCTGATACCTGGATGAAGAACATGAAATAGTTGCCAATATCATAAGCAGTGCGCAAAGACCCATAAAACCTCTTCTCATTTGCCAATTTTTAAATAAAGATAAGATGATTTTGAAGGAGAAGGAACTCCCTAAGCTTATTGTACTGCAGAATACTAATTTCGCACCATGGCTATAGTTACACTGAAAAAAAGAATAGGTCATCGAGTTATAAACGGACACCCATGGATTTTTGGAAATGAAGTGCAGGATATTAAAGGAGCTTATGAACCAGGTGATACAGTTATTGTGGAAACGCCGGATGGTAAATTTCTTGGCAAAGGCTATATCAATCCGAAGTCTCAGATCATTGTAAGACTACTTACCAGAAAGAAGACCGATGAAGTGAATGAAGAATTCTTTTTTCAACGTATTCTGTCAGCATGGGAATACCGGAAGAAACTGGGCTATATCGAGAACTGCCGGTTGATTTTCGGAGAGGCAGATGAGATGCCTCAGTTGATCATAGATAAGTTTAACGACTATTTCGTTTTGCAAACCCTGACCCTTGGCATGGATAAATGGAAACCAGCGATTGTCAAGGCACTAGAGAAAATATTCAATCCAAAGGGGATCTATGAAAGAAATGATGTTCCTGTTCGGGAACTTGAAGGTTTGCCCCAGCAGAAGGGATTCTTATCAGCCCCTTTCTCTACGGACATACTGATCAACGAAAATGGACTGAAGTTCCATGTTGATATTGAGCATGGACAAAAGACGGGTTATTTCCTGGATCAACAGGATAACCGCAGGGCTATTCAACACATCGTGCAAGGGGCTGATGTGCTGGGTGCTTTTTGTTATACCGGAACTTTTGAATTGCATGCCGCCCACTATGGCGCTAAATCTGTATTAGGACTCGACATCTCTGAAAAGGCAATTGCACAATCTGAACGAAATGCGAAGCTGAATGGTCTGGACGGCGTGTGTAAGTTTATGGAAGTAAATGCCTTTGATATTCTGAAGCAATGGACCCGGGAGGCCAAGACCTGGGACGTGGTTATGCTGGATCCGCCATCTTTTACAAAAACGCGCGACAACATACAGAAGGCAATAACAGGCTATAAAGAAATTAATTTAAGAGGAATGAAGCTGGTTAAGCCAGGGGGTTTCCTGGTGACTTCTTCGTGCACCAACCTGGTAAATGCAGAAATGTTTTTAGAAACCATTCATATGGCAGCCTGGGATGCCAGACGAAAACTAAGGCAGGTCATTTTTCATACCCAGTCTGCGGATCATCCTATCATACGCGGACTGGAGAATACACACTACCTGAAGTTTCTGATCGTGCAGGTGATGTAAACTCTTTTGAACAAGATCAAAATAGAAAAGGTTGCCAATGGCAACCTTTATAATATTTTCTGATGTTGTATTAAACTTATTTCTCTACCTGGAACTTTCCGGATTCTATGATCTTACCATTTCTGTCTTTCAATTGGTAAATATAAATTCCCCTGCTGTAACTGGTCAGGTCTATCCTTGTCCTGTTCGCAATATCTGGCATCTCGATCACTTTTCGGCCAAGGAAGTTATAGACCTGAAAAACTGTGCTTTTCTGCACTGCTTTTTGGAACTCAATATTGATGAAAGTGGTAGCGGGATTTGGATAGAATCTGACGAAACGCGCTGAAGTTGTAGATGGAGCTGCAACTTGCTCTGACCTGTCCTGCGACATGCCAGCCAAAGAAAGAAACAACATGAATATCAAATACGTAAAAATGCGCATCAGCCCAAAGGTAATTAATTTAAAACTAATTCATTTCCCCCGGATTACCAATACCATTCTTAGCCACTCGGTATTGATTTTCAATCACTTGCCCATTCTACAACGAAGCGAGCGTGCTTTTTATTGCATTAAAATCGGGCTGAAGACCCGGATTTTCTAAAACTTCAGCGTAACGAATTAGGCCTTCTTTGTCGATGATGAAAGCCGACCTTTTTGAAACGCCCTGCATGTCAAATATCCAGGTGTCGTAAAGCGTATTATAAGCCTTGCTGACCTCCTTGTTGAAGTCTGATAATAAAGGGAAATGATATTGTTGATCTTCGTGGTATTTGCCCAGGGTAAATACAGAGTCCACCGAAATGCCAAAAACCAGTGCATTTAGTGTCTCGTAATGGTGCATATTGTCACTTACGCTACAAAGTTCTTCAGTACATACGCTTGTAAAAGCCTGCGGGAAAAATAGCAGGATGATATTCTTACCTTTGTATTCGCTCAGGGTAACTTTTTTTTTCGTGTGGTCAAACAAACTGAAGTCAGGGGCAGCCGAGCCAATCATATGATTATTGTTATTAAGAAGAACGATAACAGAAATGGGGCTGCTTTGTTCAAATAAAACTAAAACTTAGGGCATTTCAGTTTTTCCTTGCTGGATCTGTCGTTGTTCAGGTAGGTAATATAGGAGAGGGAGGTCTCCAAACCGCCTCGGCTTTGACTGGCAGTTGTCAGTGCAGATACATTGATATCATAGCTAAAGGAGACTGAAAAAGGATACCAATCCATCTTAACCACTGGGATGAGCGCGTCTTTATACCGGTAATAACTGCCTAAATGAATGGTGTAAGTAGGTTGGTCTTCATCCCCAACTTTTCTTGAATACATTGCGCCCGCAATAGCGCTTTGGTGCGGGCCCTGTTTATTGTAGTCCCCGTGAAAAGTGATATAACTCAAGTAGTCGATATTCATTTTAAATCCACCTGATAATACCCATTTTGGAAGATGGTTAATATTCCGGTAGAATGCATTTATGGGTTTATTGAAATGATGATAAGCTATTCCGCCAAAGACCATGTGTTGTTCTTCGCTTCCCAAAGTGGTACTAAGGCTCATACCAACTGTCATGTCCAAATAAGAGTAATTCGCATTGAAGGTTTCTCCGTCAGGAAGTGAACCGTTGTATCCAAAGCCGTCGTACTGGTTATTGGTGGTTACTTTTG
>JANMHK010000323.1:0-1823 GCA_031375135.1 Sphingobacteriales bacterium
ACCGGCATCACTTACCCTGGACGTTTCCCCGGCTACGCCCAATCGCCAGGCATAGCAGAAATGGGAAGCTTTGGGATGCAATTTTTTCAATAGCTGAAGCTTCTGTTTGATCTCTTCCGTATTCGCTACCTGATACGTATAACCGAAAAATTGGCTGCCCCGGTCGCGGTAATCCGACAACCCTTCTTTCTCAATCGTAAGATATGTATAGGTAATCATTAGCCCCAGGCCATTAGGGTGATTGCAATGACTGAGCATATAATGCCCGCCCAGTTTAGCTTACTGAGCTTTTCCCTGAATACAAAATAAGCCACCAACGTACTGAATAACACAATACCAATATTGATGATTGGGAAAATGGCCGAACTGTTGCCCTTGTACCGCGACAATGCCTTAACCAGGGTCCAGATCGAGAAATAGTTTGGCAACCCGATGCAGATCCCGGCGAGCACAGACCTGGGATCAAATTTTTCTTTTCCTCTCAGGAGTTGAACCGAAAGTACCCCGAGGCCCAGGATACCAGCAACCCCAAATGCCGTTATAAAAAAACTGTCTTTATTCGTATCACTCAAAAACGAACGCTCTACATAACTGATCAATGTATCCAGCAATCCACTACCCAGGAATAGCACCAAGGGTAAAAAAAGGATCAATCCATGCTCAGGCTTAAGGGACGAGCCCTTAATCTCCTTGTGCGGCCAACAGGAAAATACTACCGCGGTGATGGCCAGCACAATACCCGTCATCTTCAATGCTGTCGCAGGTTCGCCATAAAAGAAAATGGCAAAAAGAAAAGGGATCACCAGGGAGAGTTTATTGGAAACAGAGGCTACCGCAACACCCAAATGCTGGGTTGTAATGGCAATGATATTGAACAGGATGATGAAGAAACATCCCATGATCATACTCCACGATACCCAGGGCTGTTTAGTTCCGATGGCATCCACAGGAAAGCCTCCGTTGACCAATGACCCAACTACCACACAGGTGATATAATTAAACACAATGGCCTGCAACGTGGGGATCTTCATCCTGCCCAGCACTTCAAAGCCCAGGGTCAAACAGGAAGTCAGTAAGATGGTTAAGATCAGGTAGATCATCAGGGATAATAAATGGAAACCAGGTCGTTAAACAATTCAAATTCTTCCTTATGACCGATCTCCGGAAGTTCAGGTGCCCATAGTCCTTCAGGAACATGGAGATCCTTGTTCGTAATCACCCTGATCTCATCCCAAATGCCCGAATCTATAAACGACTGAAGCAACAATGATCCGCCCTCCACGATCACACTTTGGATTTTCAATTGATGAAAAGCGCTGACCATTTGAAAGATGAGACTCGATTCCCTGCTCACTTCATAGAGCAGCAAGTTCTCCTGCTCATCATGCATGATGGTATTAAAAACGATGGTTGGATACTTTCTGTTAAACAGCTTCAAGCCAGGAGGAAGTCTTAAATCCATGTCCACGACTGCCCGAACCGGATGCCGGCCGGACCATAACCTGGTGGTCAGGGCCGGATCGTCCATCAGGGCTGTATTGGTACCTACAAGGATAGCAGCTTCTTCGCTACGCCATTTATGCACAAGCCGGTTGCTGTAATCATTGGTGATCATCAAACGCTCATCTCCCCGGCCCGCCATTTTCCGGTTGGCCGATTGTGCCCATTTCAGGATCACATAAGGGCGGTGTTCTTCGGTGAACCGAAAGAATCTTTTATTCAGGTCCCTGCAGGCTTCCTCTTCGATGCCCACGATCACCTCAGTGCCCGCTGCCTGCAGTTTATCTATTCCTTTCCCATCCACTTCCTTAAATGGATCCCTT
>JANMHK010000428.1:0-1616 GCA_031375135.1 Sphingobacteriales bacterium
GTCTTCCGCAGCCACATCTCCTTCTTCACTAAAACCCTCTTCACCGGCGGAGAGATCGTACTTTTCTTCCACGTCAACGAATTTATCGCCGAGGATACTTTTTGTTCCATACTGACTGGGAGCAATCCCTTCAGATCGAACGGCATAAGGATAGGTCAGTTTAGCATTTTCTTCTTTGCTGACACTGATCAACTCCACCAGGAAAGTCCAATTCCTCGTAAAGTCATATACGTAAACAAATTTCTCATTGGGGTTCCTGATCTCTGTCCCGATGGGGGTTTCTGTCATCAGCAATGGATCGGCTTTATAGTCCTTGTCGTACTTCTCCAGTGTGATCTCCCTTCCCCGCTGCCATTTGTCGTTACTCCTGAAAAAAGTTGCCTGGTGCTTGCTGTCGAATTCAAAACTCTTCAGGATCGTCTGATGCAATTCTGAAAAATTCTGGGTATGGCGAATGGCGATATCGCGGTAAACGCTATCGTCTTCTTCAAAATAGATCCGGAATTTTAAAATGGCCATGCTGCTGTTATTAGGGGTTGAAGTTAATTATTTTTCGATGACGAAAGCGGCTCAAGGCCGAGCTCTTTGGCTTTAGCAATCATAAAACGGTACGCATCTTCGTAGTTATTGGTGATCTCCCCATCCAAAATCGCGTCTTTTATGGCGTTCTTGATGTCGCCAACTGCACGACAGGGACTGATTCCAAAAATGGCCATGATCTCTTCACCGGTAATTGGCGGTTGCCAGTTCCTGATGCGATCTTTCTCTTCAACTTCTTTCAGTCTTTCCCTGACCATTTCAAAGTTGGCCAGGTATTTTTTAACCTTGACCTTGTTTTTGGAGGTGATGTCCGCTTCACACAACATCATAAGGCTTTCGAGATCTTCATTGGCATCGAACAATAGCCGCCTTAATGCAGAATCAGTGATATTTTCTTTGGTCAGACCGATCGGTCTCAGGTGCAGTTCCACCAGTTTCTTGACAAACTTCATCTTTTCATTTTGAGGAAGTTTGAGTTTGGAGAAGATCTTGGGAACCATTCTTCCGCCCACTACTTCATGCCCATGAAAGGTCCAGCCATGGCCTTCTTCAAACCTCTTGGTCGCTGGCTTGGCAATATCATGCAGGATCGCTGCCCATCTGAGCCAGAGGTCTGGCGTTTTGAGGGATATATTGTCAAGCACCTGGAGGGTATGATAGAAATTGTCTTTATGCCCGTGCCCGTCAATATACTCAGCGCCCGCTAACTCCACCATTTGTGGAAAGATCAGTTTCAGTAAGCCTGACCGATATAACAGGTCAAATCCAACAGATGGCTTTTCCGCGAGTATGATCTTATTCATTTCCTCGGTTATGCGCTCCTGTGATACGATGGAAATACGGCTGGCATTTTCAATAATACCTGCCCAGGTAGTATCGTCAATGGTAAAATTAAGCTGGGTGGCAAAACGAATCGCCCTCATCATGCGAAGGGGGTCATCACTGAACGTACGACCGGGTACGAGTGGGGTCCGGATGATTTTGTTTTGGAGATCGGTGATGCCGGCAAAGGGATCGATCAGTTCCCCAAAATCCGAACTTATACGAATCGCAAGTGCATTGATGGTAAAGTCGCG
>JANMHK010000440.1:0-1984 GCA_031375135.1 Sphingobacteriales bacterium
GGTGGTCTTCTACTTGCTTTTGTTTGAAAGCCAGCTGCTCAGGGTAAGGAATCATCTGCCAGGAACAACCCCCACAAACCCCAAAATGCTTGCAGAATGGCTCTATCCTGCGCTCCGAACGCTTATGGAATTGCAAAACGAAACCTTCGGCCCAGTCTTTCTTGCTCTTCAGCAGCTGAATGTCAACCACATCCCCTGGCACCGCCCCTTTTACAAAAATCACCTTCCCGTCTACTTTTGTCAGTGCCTTGCCTTCGGCGGCGTAATCACTGATCTCTGCTTCCCTTACAATCATTTGCTTCTTCTGCCGCATCCGGCAAAATTAACCCCCACCATGCAAATGGTTTAACAAAAAGTGAAATCGTTTTTGAATACTTTTGTCATCATGCCTTTACCCATGAACCTGAAGTATATTTTCTGCCTTCTGATCATGTTTACCTGTGCGCGCGCGTCAGCACAGAACGCCTACGAAATCAAAGTGACCCTTAAACCCTTCAAATCTGGCTACATTTTCCTGGCCCACCATTACGGAAACCGGCAAATGCTGGTGGATTCAGTGGCCGTAGATCAAAATAGCCAAGTGGTGTTCAAGGGCCCGGAAAAACTACCGGGCGGTATCTATATGATCGTGTTTCCAAAAAAAGATGGCTGGGTGGAAGTGATCATCGATCAGGAACAAAATTTCTCTGTTTCCGCCGATAGTGGCGATGTTATCAACTCAATGATGGTGACCGGGTCGGCCGATAACCAGCTGTTTAAAGAATACCTGGAATTCTCCCAGAAATATGGTGCTGAAATGAGTGCCATTCAAAAAACATACAGTGCGGCAAAAAGCAGGGCCGATTCTGCGAAAATTGAAGCCCAGCTTCAGAACAAGGCGCAGGACCTCAAGACCTACCGGCAGAATTTTATCAAAGATCATCCCAAACACCTGCTCGCTTCTGTATTCAAAGTGTTCAAAGAGCCGTCAATACCGCCAACCATTAAAGAACAACAAGCCATCAATCAGTATTACAGACGCCATTACTGGGACTCGATGGACCTTGGAGACGATAGGCTGTTAAGAACACCAGTGTTCCAAGGCAAGGTGGATAGGTATTTTGATGACATCGTACCCCCAATTCCCGACACGCTAAAGATGGAGGCTGATGATCTTTTACTGAGGACCAGGATCAACCCGGAAATGAAAAAGTATGTGCTGCTCCACCTCACGGACAAATATGTGAACCCCAAATACATGGGTCAGGATGCCGTTTTTGTACATCTGTTCACGAAATACTTTATACCAGGCGATGCAGATGGCTGGTTGAATGAAAAGAACAAAAAATTCATTTTTGACCGCGGTTATAGTATGATGATGAATGTGATTGGCGACAAAGCCGCTAACCTGAACATGGTTGACTCCCTCGGCAAAGCAAAGACACTTTACGATGTTGCTTCTCCATACACCATTGTCTGTTTCTGGGATCCTACCTGCGGCCACTGCCAGAAAGAAGTGCCCCAGCTGGACTCCATCTACAATGCCAACTGGAAGGCTAAAGGAGTCAAAATGTACGGGGTGATGACCGATGGCGGATTTGATAAATGGAAAGCTTTCATCAGCGAACACAATTTGAAGAACTGGATACACGTTTATCAGACGAAGGAACTGAAAGACAATGAATTGAAATCTGGTCAGCCAGGCTTCCGACAGTTATACGATGTTTATCAAACGCCCATGCTGTATCTGCTAGACAAAGACAAAAAGATACTAGCCAAGAAACTCAACTATGAACAGCTCAATGAATTCCTCGGCCACAAATTCAAGGCTGCCGATAGCCCTGCGAGTAAGTAAGAAAATCTACCCGTTGCTTGTTATCGCAAGCCTGATTGTGCTTCATACCCATGCCCAGCCTATTTTCACGTACGGCAGCAAACAGGTATCGAAAGACGAATTCCGTAAAGCTTACCTCAAAAACAACGATACTTCGGCAAGCAATAAGCC
>JANMHK010000444.1:0-19564 GCA_031375135.1 Sphingobacteriales bacterium
ATCCTTTTTTATAGGGCATCAAAAATACAAAAAAACAATGACAGTTTGTCATATAAGCTGGGGTTTTGCCCTGTTTATGGTATTTTTAGCACTTGAAATTCTCACCACATCTAATATTGCTGTTTTTGTTAATATCTGATTTTGCCTGGTGTCAAACCGGGGAAGGCGCCATTGAAGGGTCCCTGATCGATTCTTCAGGCAGGCAGGCCGTTCAGGGAGCCAGTATTGATCTGGTTGGATTCAATGGATTGTCGCGTACTACTTTGTCTGATAAGACCGGCTTTTTTAGCTTCGATTCCCTCCCAAACAATTATTACCGTCTTAAGATCAGCTTTGTGGGTTTTGGCAGTACGATCATCGATAGTGTGCATATCTATCCAGGTAAAAAAGAAATCCTTCTGGGTGAGATTACCCTTAAGTCATCGGCGACTAATATGGAGGCGATTGTGATCTATTTTGAAAAGCCGTTGATCCAGACCAAAGATGGCAATATCATCATGAATGTGGGCGAATCGCCCATGGCAGCAAGCTCTACCGCTGCCGACCTCCTGCGAAACATGCCCCTTGTCTCTACGGACCCGGACGGAAAAGTTTCGGTCAGGGGTCGCGAGCCGCGTATCCTGGTGGATGAGAAGCCTGTGGAATTGAAGGGGCAGCAGTTGAGTGATTTCCTGGAATCCTTTCCCGGGGGAATGATCGATAAGATCGAGGTGATGACCAACCCGCCTCCACAATATGCCAATGAACCGGGCGGTGTTATTAGTATCACAACCCGAAAAGGCAAAACGGGCATTAACGGAAGGATCACCGGATACGGTGGTACACGTGGCGAGCTGGGAGGCAACTTCAGTTTAAGTTTCCGAAAGAAAGGTTTCTCGATGAATTTACAGGCTGGCACTAACTATAATGAGTTTAAAGCCAGCCGAAAGGGTGTGCGCGAGAATTACTACACCGACTCGTCAAATGAACTGCATACTTCGAACAATAATGTGAACCGATCAGCTCGCCCCAATTTTCGGTTCAGCATGGATTATAATCCGAATGCAAAAAACAACCTCAGTCTTGACCTCTTGTATAATGGAAATGATTTTACCAATTATGGTATAACTACTTACCAAAACTACAATCGGTTTGAGCAGCTGTATCGAATTTCAGAACGAGAGATCAAGTCGGACGGAAACAGCTTCAATCCATCCTTGGACCTGTCCTATTTACACAAAGGTAAAAAACAGGGGGAACAGTTAAGATTCATCATGAACTTAAACAGCACCTGGCAGGATAATGATAAATTCTTTGTGCAGGAATTCTTCGATGCTAAATATGTGAAAACGGGACCGGATTCGGTGCAGTCGCAACTCAACGATACGCGCAGTAGCGGATTGAATACGAGGATTTCCTATACACTTCCATTCAATAAAGGCAGAACGATTTTTTCCAGTGGGGCCTATTGGAATGTGAACAGCAGTCGTATCACGCTTGATTCATATTATCAACTTCCAACTGGTGAAAATATGCTCAGTCCTTTATTGAGTAGCTCGCTGCTTTTCCGGCAATCCATTTATAACCTTCGCACATCACTTAAACAACAACTAGCTAAAGGTTTATTCCTGAGCGGAGGCCTTGCATGGGAAACAACAGAAGTGTTCTTCGATATTTATTCCCAGCAGAAGAATACCCAGAATAACTATCACAATGTTCTCCCTTTCGTTTCCCTATCACAATCCTACGAGAACGGGGTTAATCTAAATGCCTCCTATCGAAGCTCAGTAAGGAGACCGGGCATATGGGAAATGAACCCTGCTGTTGACTATACCGATCCATATAATGTGCGTTTTGGCAACCCTGAACTACGATCATCGCCCTCACATAATTTTGACTTTGTTGTTGGCAAAACGAACAATAAACTTTATTATAATCTGGGAATGGGCTACAATATGGTGGAAGACATTTTTGCAACGGTAAGGACTCTGATCGAAGGTGGTAAAACAATGATTACCTGGCAGAATATCAGTGGAAAGAAAGAATATGAAATTAGTAGCTGGGCAGGCTACCAATTTTCAAAATCTTTTCGTTTGAACCTGAACGCCGGATATAGTTACGCGGTGTACAGCGAATATGATATCGCGGTGAATAAATACCAAAACGGCGGTTCGTTCAACTCAAAGATCAACTTTACCTATACCCCCGGGGATCTTTGGAACTTCACAGGTAATATGAATGTTGATCGTTACGCCAATCCACAGGGGAGTGTGCGGAGTGCCGTTTCCATGAACTTTGGTTTGCAAAGAAAATTGATGCATAAGAAACTGCTGGCCACCATCAATCTTGTTGACCCGATCATTCAACAGTCTTACAACAACCTGACTGTGGGCCCGAATTTTAGGTTAACCAGCAGCGGTGTCACACAAACCCGAAACTTCCGACTTTCACTTACTTATTTGTTTACGGTAAAGAAGTAATTCAGGCAGTGGCAGATAATGCCCTGACCTTTTTTGACAACCAGCTGGCCTTCACCGGGATCAGCCAATTTTCCCGGAGTTCCCTTAAAGTCAGTACTGTATTATTGAAGTATAGTGTTTCGGAATTGATGAAACCATTTTCTGCCGCATAATTCAGCTGGTTCATGGGCAGCATTTGTATTTTCTCTTTAATGACAAATGCGAGCAATTGCCTGTCGAACAGGTTGACCTGGTATATTCTTTCAAACTCTTTGATCAAACGCACCGAACTGTCCGTACTACAGCCACTGACACCGGTGGCAGATTCATCTGCTATCAGGATCACAAATTGTCCAAAGTACAAAGTGCCGAAACCCTTCACAGGATCTCCATGAGAGTTCCAGGAAGCCACAAACTGGTTAAGTTGGTCCTCAATGGTAATCGCTTCACCCATCGTGAATAAGCGGTTGGACTGATATACCCAAACCCTGGAGCTGGGATCAAAGTCTTCGGGGAGCAGATGATGGTAGGCAAGATTCATTTTGCAAAGATAGAAATTATAGCTTCAGTGTTACATAGAAGCAGCAATAAGTTCGGCAATATCCATCACTTTCACATCTTCTTCTTTTTCCTTTCCTTTGACCCCGTCCGTCATCATGGTATTACAAAATGGACAGGCGGCTGCGATAATCGAGGCGCCTGTGGCCAATGCTTCGTCAGTTCTTTCCTGGTTCACCCTTTTGTCGCCTTTTTCTTCTTCCTTGAACATCTGCGCTCCTCCCGCACCACAACACAAACCATTGGTGCGGCATCTTTTCATTTCTACCAGTTCAGCATCCAGTAATTCCAATACCTGCCTCGGAGCATCGTAAATACCGTTTGCCCTTCCCAGGTAACAGGAATCGTGGTAGGTGATCTTTTTCCCTTTGAAACTGCCACCTCCCTGTAATTTGATCCTGCCTTCGTTGATCAATGATTGAAGAAAGCTACTGTGATGAACCACCTCATAATTTCCGCCCAGTTCGGGGTATTCGTTTTTAAGAATATTAAAGCAATGTGGGCAAGTAGTGACTATCTTTTTTACCTGGTATTGATTTAAGACCTGGATATTCTGGTATGCCATCATCTGGAACATGAACTCGTTACCGGCCCGCCTAACCGGATCACCCGTGCAGGCTTCCTCTTTTCCAAGAATTGCATAATTGATCTCCAGTTTATTGAGGATAGTGGCAAAGGCCCTCGTGATTTTTTGTGCCCTTTGATCGAAGCTGCCGGCGCATCCTACCCAAAAAAGGATCTCTGGTGTTTGCCCTTGCGCTGTCAGTTCTGCCATAACGGGAACCTGCATATCTTTTCTTTAGTCAAATATAATGAACAAGGTGTTTTCGCGAAGTGATAGATTGATATTATCTTCGTCAGTTGCGAATTCATTCACTTTTTTTAACTGATTAATCAAGTTCATGCAACTGGAACCAGCCATTAGAGATGTATTTAGCCAGCTATCAGCGTCACTGTCGCTTTTAACGACTGAACAATATTGTGCACCGAGCGGGGCCTTGTCGGGCTCATCCATTGGGCAGCACACAAGGCATGTGATCGAGATGTTTCAATGCCTCGAAACCGGGTATCAAACCGGAGTGGTAAATTATGAGAAAAGAAAGCGGGATGAGTTAATCGAAACAGATATTAGTCTGGCTTTATCGTTGTTGACGGAAGTGCAAATGGGGATCGGTAAATCGGACCGGAACCTGACCCTGGAAATGGATGCTCACGATCAATCTGCGGGCTCCATGTCGTTCCCTACCCATTACTATCGCGAAATCGTTTATACCCTGGATCATGCCATCCATCATATGGCCATGATCAAGATTGGCATGAAGGACCTGAACAACCTTGAAATGCCTGCCAACTACGGCATGGCCTTTTCCACTGTTAAGCATCATGCATGTGCACAGTAACATTCCTGCCTTCGGAAAAAGGCGCAATGATCGTCTCTAACCGGGATGAAAGACATGATCGTGCCCAAGCATTAGAGCCGGCTTCCTATAAATTCCGAAACGGTATTTTGGTTTTCCCCAAGGACCCCCAAGCGGGAGGAACCTGGATCGTCATGCACGAAAATAAAAACGCAGGGGTGTTGTTGAATGGTGCCCATGAACCTCATGAATCTAAGCCTCCATACAGAAGGAGCAGGGGATTGATTTTGCTCGACATCCTTCAGGAAGAGTTCCCCGTGGAGGGGTTCCAAAATATTTCTTTACTGGGCATCGAACCGTTCACTGCCATAATCTGGACTGCCAATACTTTATTTGAATGTATCTGGGATGGCCAAGAAAAACACCTGTTGCAATTGGATCATGAACGGCCACACATATGGTCTTCCGTAACGCTGTACAATAAACCGGTTAGGGACCAACGCAAAGCATGGTTAAAAGCCTGGCTGATCAGTAACCCCGAACCTGATTTGCAACAGATCATTTCTTTTCATCAGTTTGCCGGCGAAGGCGACGTTGAGAATGATCTTCTCATGAATCGGGACAACGATCTCTTTACCGTGAGCATTACCGGTATGCAGGTCTCTGATGATCATGCTGAAATGGTTTATCTTGATTTCAGGAATGGAAAGACCGCCAATTTTCAACTGAATTTTAAACAATCCCTGCTCACCAGATCTTAATGCATAAACTTTTTCATCATCCTTTTTTCATCCGTCTGTTTAATTGGGAGTACTGGCCTTTTAACGCGGTCTATGTTTGGACGATCCCTGCGTGGATCTATTTTTGCATCAGGTGCAGATCACTTTTCTTTTTCACAGCTTCCAATCCATGTATTGAAAATGGAGGACTTTTGGGTGAATCAAAAAAAGACATTCATCATATACTTCCGAAAGGGAGTTTTCCAACAACGATACATTTTTTGGCAGGCACTGATCCTGAAAAAGTGCTTGAGCAGGTTGGGGAACTTGGCCTTACATTCCCCGTTGTTGGAAAGCCCGATATTGGAGGCCGGGGCCGGGGGGTAAAAATGTTGAGGAGCCAAGTCGATATTTGTTCATATGCGCAGAAAGCGACATTGGATTTTCATATTCAGGCTTATATACCCTATCCATTAGAAGTAGGCATCTTTTATTACCGCTTCCCAAACGAAGAAAAAGGAAAAATTTCTGGTATAGTAGGCAAGCAATTCTTGACCGTAACCGGAAATGGAAGGGATGATCTTCATAGGCTGATCAAGAACGACAAAAGAGGTATTATGTATCTCGCCAGCCTGGAAAACATGCATAAGGATAACCTGCAACGGGTGCCTGCTCAAGGGGAAGAGGTTCTATTGTCGGAGATCGGGAACCATGCCCGTGGTTCTAAATTTCTGGACCGGTCCAACTGGATCGATAACGAGTTGACCGATACCATTGACCAACTCAGTAAACAAATAGATGGGTTTTATTTTGGCAGATTTGATATCCGGTACCGCTCCTGGGAGGAACTCAAAAAAGGGGAGCATTACATGATCATCGAATTGAACGGGGCAGGGGCTGAGCCGACCCATATTTACGATCCTGAACACTCGGTGTTCTTTGCCATCAGGGAGATCGTGCGACATTGGAATATTCTTGCCAGGATCAGTAAGATCAACCATAGCCGGGGTCTACCTTATCCTTCGTTCAGTGAAGGCCGGAAGATCTTCAAAAAAGACAAAGAGTTCTCGAGGTTGTTGGATAAGATGTCAGCTGACATTTTGTAATTTATAAATATTGCCATGTTTCGCTTATTCATGACCGGTATGTTCATCAGTTTCCTCGGCACCTTGCCGATGGGAACCCTGAATATTTCAGCCATGCAGATATCTGTCACGGATGGCATCAGACCAGCTCTTTATTTTTCTATTGGTGCCTTGCTGGTCGAAGTCATCTATGTGCGCCTTACCCTGGTGGCCATCAGTTGGTTCCGCCAGCATAAGAAGTTGTTGAAAGGTATGGAGTGGGCTACCTTATTGATCATTTTGGCGCTGGCGCTGGCGAGTTTTTATACGGCCATGAATCCTTCCATAAAATCGAATCCCATCCTTTCAAATTCAGTCCACCGATTTTGGCTTGGTGCAGGGATGAGTGCCGTTAATCCATTGCAGATACCTTTTTGGTTCGGTTGGAGCACGGTACTCGCCAATCGCGGCGTATTAACCAGGGAGAACAACAACTACATTGTTTATATCCTAGGCATTGGCATTGGCACTTTTATTGGCCACTGCATTTTTATATTCGGCGGAAAACTTCTGGTAGACACACTGCAGGCAAGGCAGGATGTTATTCAGTGGGTGATAGGTGGCTTTTTTCTAATCACGGCCATCATCCAGGGTGTAAAAATGATGATGAACAAAAGTGCCATTTCCGAAATGAAGGAAAATATCGATCCCTAGTCTGCTGATCATCCTTCTTTCCAGGCGTCACGCTCGTCCGGAGAAAATTTCCAGGGGGCAAAATTGTTTTCGGTATTGCTGAACATGCCGCTCCACTCAACCGGAACATTGCTCTCATCCATGGCCTGATACCTGCGAAGCTGTAAAATAATATCGAGTGGGCTGATCGCTACAGGGCAGGCCTCCACACAGGCATTGCAGGTTGTACAGGCCCTGATCTCTTCCTGGCTGATATGATCATGCAGCAACGACTTTCCATCATCCTTGAACTCGCCGTTTTGCTTGATATTCTTTCCAATGATCTCCATCCGGTCCCGGGTATCCATCATGATCTTCCGCGGGGATAAAACTTTTCCGGTAATATTGGCGGGGCAGGCTGCCGTGCATCTTCCACACTCTGTGCAACTGTACGCATCCAGGAGATTTCTCCAACTCAGATCGAATACATCTTTGGATCCAAAATGTTTCGGAGGTTCCTCTGCCGAAGATGGTGCCAGTTCCGGTTGCATGGCATATAGCACCTCTTTCTGAATCTCGGGCATATTTTTCATCTTACCCTGTGGATCCAACCGGGCATAGTAGGCGTTGGGGAATGCGAAAATGATATGAAGGTGTTTTGAATATGGCAGGTAGTTCAGGAAAGCAAAAATTCCAATAATGTGCAGCCACCAACTGGTTCTTTCCATGGCGATCAGTTGGCCATCTGTCATGCCACTAAAAATTGGATGAAGCATCGAGGAAAATATAAAATCACCAGTTGCATGATCGGCGTAAGGATTGATACCACGGGTTTGCAATAACGTGTCAGTGGCATTGATCGAAAGAAACAAAGACATTAACACGATCTCGATGATGAGGATAATATTTGCATCACTCCTCGGCCAGCCTGACAGTTCCGGCTGGTTCAAACGTTTCAACCTGAGCAGGTTTCTCCTGGCCAGGAATATCACACAAACCAGGATCACGCCTACCGCGAGGAACTCAAAAGCATTGATCAGCCAGGGGTAGGTAATATCAAGCATTGGCGCCAGGATGCGGTGGGAACCAAACAGGCCATCTATGACGATCTCTAACACCTCGATATTGATGATGATGAAGCCCGCATAGATGATGAAATGCATGAACGCAACAAAAGGTTTTTTGAACATCTTCCTTTGCCCGAAAGCAAGCATGAACACATTTTTCCACCGTTCATTTTTATGGCCACTGAAATCTTCTGACCTGCCGAGGTTAATATTCCTTCGCAGTTCGCTGATCTTTTTTGTAAAAAGCCATACGGCAAGTGCACCGAGTATCAGGAAAAGAAATTGCTGGATGAATTCCATAAGCATGGTTACATTTTGCTAATTTACATGCAATATAAACCGAAACTAATGCCCGTTATTGAAAAAAATTATATCCTCAGTGCTGATGCTGCGATGAAGAAAATGAGGCGTATGGCTTATGAGATCCTGGAGAATAATGCTGACGAAGATCATATCATTTTTGCCGGTATTGCCGATAACGGACTGGTTGTAGCCCATACCATCTCTGAGATGGTGAAAGAGATCTCAGGGAAATCAACGCAGGTGATCAGTCTGCACCTCGATAAAAAGCTCCCGGCTGAAGTGTTGATCAATGAACCTGTTGATTTTAACGATAAAGTGGTCATCATGGTAGATGATGTAAGCAATAGTGGTAAAACACTGACCTACGCCCTAAAACCGATTTTGGAGTCCTATCCCCGAAAAATCCAGACCCTCGTGATGGTGGAACGAAGTCATAAGAAATATCCCATACACCCCGACTATGTAGGGCTTTCCCTGTCAACTTTCCTGCACGAACACATTTTTGTTGAAGTGGTCGGAAACTCAATCACCGGCGCTTATGTAGCCTGATCAAAAGTATATACCATGGACCTTCCATTGGCCCTGGGTATTGTACTCAATCGCCGGAGCTGGAATCTTGATCATATTGACTGCTGAAAATACAGACCGCAGAAAAGGACTTTTTGTCCGGATCCGCGTGAGGTCTATGTCTGCGGAAAGAAAAATTCGTCTATACCTGGAGATATTGCTATAGTCATTCTGGTTACCCTGTTCATCGGTCCAGACATTCTCCCGCCCACCCAGCATTAATCTGGCATTATAGCCGAGTGACAAATTAAGCCATCGGGGTATCCGGCTGTCAGGAAAGAAATCCCGGAGGTTTGCGCTGATCCAATAGGTTTGGCTGTTATAGTCTTTTAAAGTGCGCTCTATTCCCGAAGCTCCAAAAAGCTTATCTACCCTCGGTTTAAACTCAGCTGGATAGTGGTAAGGACGATAACTGAATTTGATCTGTATCCGCTGCTGTTTCCAGATCAATGCCTGGCTTACATAGAGGGCCGAGCCGGAAACATTTGCAGCCATATCCGTTAGGCTAAAGCCCCATTCAGATGAGAATCCGTCCAAAATTTCAACAATGCTCTGAAAGGCAACTCCACTTGCTCCACCTAGCCAGATTGCTTTTTTTTCATTAATGCCGGTCCATTTCCACATATCCCCTGAAATTCTGCTGATCTGGTAGGAAGTCCAGAAGTGTCCTGCTTTGTCCATCTGCTGCCATTCCGGCCAATCATTAAACAGGTGAAAATTCTGCTTCGGATAGTCCACATACCAGGCTTTATTCAATGATATGAAACTGGCAGTCCATAGCGCAGCCTGTCCGGCCCCAACCAACCAAACCCGTGACTTCTCCGGGCCTGAACTATCGGCCAAAAGGTTTTGCGATCTCGCCGTTGAAACGGAAAGCATCAATAGGACAGATATCATGATCTTTTGCAACAGCTCAAAAATACAATCCTCCCACCAGCTTTTACCATTTGCAAAATTCAATATCTTCACCCCATCCCTTTCATTTTAAATTTTCTAATTATGGATGCTGCAATTCAGCAACGCGTACAGGCCTGGTTGAATGGGAATTATGATGAGACTACGAAATCGGAGATCCGGAAACTATTGGAGGAGAATCCTTCTGAATTAGTGGACGCCTTTTACAGGAACCTTGAATTTGGTACCGGCGGACTAAGAGGTATCATGGGCGTTGGCACCAATCGAATTAATAAATATACCATAGGTATGTGTACCCAGGGTTATGCCAACTACCTTAAAGCTAGTTTCCCGGGGGTGGATGTAAAAGTGGCCATTGCATACGACAGTAGAAATAATAGCCGGGAGTTTGCTGGGATCACGGCAAACGTGATGGCTGCCAATGGTATCCACGTGTTTTTATTTGAAAGCCTCAGACCCACTCCCGAACTTTCATTTACGATCCGCCATAAAAAATGTCATGGTGGCGTGGTTTGTACGGCTTCGCATAATCCAAAAGAATACAACGGTTACAAAGCCTACTGGAATGATGGCGGCCAGTTGGTTCCGCCGCACGATGTGAATGTGATCAAGGAGGTGGATAAGATCACTGCTGTAGAAGATGTTAAATGGAACGGGGGTGAAGACCTGATCAAAATGATCGGTGAAGAGATGGACGAAGCCTACCTGGAAATGGTCAAGGGATTGAGCGTATATCCAGAGGTGATCGCACGCCAACGCAACCTTAAGATAGTTTATACGCCTATCCATGGAACGGGCATTAAACTCGTCCCGGAGATACTTAGAAGATTTGGTTTTGACAACGTCACCCTCGTTAAGGAACAGATTGAACCCAACGGCAATTTTCCAACGGTAGTTTATCCAAACCCGGAAGAATCGGAGGCCATGAGTATCGGTCTGGCAAAAGCGACAGAAATAGATGCTGATATTCTTTTAGGTACAGATCCCGATGCAGACAGGGTAGGGATCGGCGTAAAAGACCACAAAGGAAATTGGGTGCTGGTCAATGGAAATCAGACGGCCGTGCTGGCTTTCAATTATATGATTGAGGCAAGAAAAGCCAAGGGCCTGGCCAGGCCCAACGATATGGTAGTTAAAACTATTGTGACCACGGATATGATCGACGTGTTCGCAAAGCAAAACGGGATCACCTGTTACAACGTCTTAACCGGATTTAAATGGATCGCTGAACTGATCAAAGAAAAAGAAGCCACTGAGCATTATGTGATCGGCGGTGAAGAATCGTATGGATTAATGATCGGCGACCGCTTGCGAGATAAAGATGCAGTCAGCGCAGTTGCCCTGCTCTGCGAGATGGCAGCTTATGAGAAAGATAAAGGGAAGAGCTTGTTTGAAAAACTGATCGACCTTTACCTGGAATATGGATTCTTCAAAGAGCACCTTATTTCCATAACAAAAAAGGGCATGGACGGACAACAACAGATCGCGGCGATGATGGAACGTTTTCGCAGCGCCCCACCTTCTTCACTAGGTGGTTCAGATGTGGTGCAGTTGCTTGATTACGATAAGAGTGAAGGGAAGAATTTAAAGACTGGTGAGCAGTGGACCATCCAATTGCCTAAAAGTAATGTGTTACAATTCTTATTGGCTGATGGAAGTAAGATCAGCGCGAGACCATCAGGTACTGAACCAAAGATCAAATTTTATTTCAGCGTCAATACGAAGCTCAACAGCAGGGAGCAGTATGACGAGACAAAGGCTTTGCTTGATGAAAAGATCAGATTGATCATTGCCGACCTGAACGTATAATCCTTGTAAAAAAATGCGGCAATAAAATGTGTTTCTTTCACATTCTATTGCCGCATTTTCAATTGAACGAAATAAGCCTATAACGGAATAGTCAGGACTTGTCCCGGGAAAATTTTGTCCGGGTCGCTGAGCTTGTCCTTATTGGCTTCAAATATATCTTTCCAGCTGACACCGCTGTATTTCTTAGCGATCTTCGAAAGGTTATCGCCCGACTTTACCTCGTAGGTTTCAGGAACCGACTGATCCACTGACACATTCAAAACCAGATCCGCTGAACGCATTTCCGGGTCAATGCCTTCATACAGGTTCCAAAGTTGATCTTTAGCCTGATTGGTTGGAGCAGTGCAAGTGATATACAGCACGCCTTCCTGTTCTTGTACAGAAAGGTTGGATATACCGTTGCCGTTTGCAAATTGAATGAGTTGTGCATACTTATCTTGTAGTGCCATAGTTGATTATTTTATTTAGTTATGACCATTTGGTTTACTACCTTTTTAGGTTTCAATTCGTTTGCTGCCTGCATCACTTTCTGCAAGTCTGCTTTTTTTACGTTTCCAGTTAAAGTCACTTCGCCGTTGCTAACGCTCGAGCTAATACCGGTGATCCCTTTTGCCTTAAATGCTGCATCAATTCCGCTTCTAAGTACATCATCAGGATTGATCACTACCGGAGGTGGCGGGGGAGGCGGAACGGTGAGGTTATTGACCACTTCCTTTACCCCTTTTTCACCCTGGATAGCAGCAATAGCGGCCGCTTTGGTTGCTTCGTCTGCAACTTCCCCGGTCAATGTAACAACACCGTCTTTAACAGCGCTGTTAATGGCAGGGGAAACAGCCGAAACTTTGGCCTTTACTGATTCTGCAATCTTCTCGTCGCTTGGTTTACATGCGCTGAACAATAGTGTGAAACCAAAAGCAAACAGCAAACTCCAGATCTGTGTTTTCTTTTTCATCATAATAATTTTTTTGAAAAGTAAATGATTAAACCAGTGTATTAAAATAGTGCTTGATTCAAATTAAAAGATGACGCATCATTTTAGTAATTTGCGGCTATGCGTCCAACAGATGATCAGTACCGGCATCGGGGCCTGAGAAGAAAACTTGTCGAGGAAATCAGGAGAAAAGGAATTACAGACAACCGGGTGCTTGATGCAATCCAAACCGTACCCAGGCATTTTTTCCTGGACTCAGCGTTCGACCAGCAGGCTTATGAAGATAAGGCCTTTCCAATAGGGGTAGGACAAACCATTTCCCAGCCTTACACGGTGGCTTATCAGACCCAGTTACTACAGTGCCGGCCGTTCGATAAAGTGCTGGAAATCGGTACGGGGAGCGGGTATCAAAGTGCGGTGCTGGCGACCATGAATGGGCAGGTGTTCACTATTGAACGACAAAAGCAGTTGTTCGATGGCAATAAGGAATTTGCATTTCTCCGTTCATTTCCAAATATCAAATTCTTTTACGGGGATGGTTTTGAAGGACTACCCAGTTATGCGCCCTTCGACCGTGTCATTGTTACTGCCGCAGCACCCTTTATTCCGGAAAAGCTCATTGCCCAGATGAAAACAGGAGGGATGATGGTAATACCTGTGGATGAAGGTGACCTACAGCGGATGCTTCGCGTCACTAAAGTTTCTGAGACCGAGATCAAAGAGGAGAAGTTCGATCTATTCTCCTTTGTTCCCATGCTTGAAGGGAAAAACAACCAATAAGAAAAGGGCCCTGATGGGCCCTTCATAATTATATAAAAACGTGTCGAGGCAGGTTTATTATTGCATCATATCCTGACCTCCGTCCGTGCCGGACCTATTGTTCTTGCGTTTGAACAGGGATGCATCAAACTTGCCAAACCTGTAGGCAAAGTTCAACCTGACCACTCTCCAGTCCTGCCTTCTTTCAAAATTCTGTACAAAGTACTGTGACTCGCTATAAGTTGCGTACCTGCGGGTTTTGAAAAGATCATTGACGCCGAGGGAAATAGAAGCTTTTTTCTCTTTCATGAATTCTTTCCTGATCGCAATATCAACTGCCCAGTTTGGCTCCACATAACCCTGCGCGGTTGTCTGAACAAAACCGCCCCAGTTTCCACCACCGCCACCGCCACGGCCACCACCGCCACCACCGGATCTACCGCCGCCGCCACCACCGCCTTGAGGCAGGATGGTTTTGCTTTGGTAATCACCACTCAACTGGATGGAATAATTTTTAGGAAGTTTGAAAGCCAAATTCATCTTACCAAAAAAGCTCCAGATGTCACCGATCTGAGCAATAGTGTCCGCTGTGGATGCCGCAATTTTGGAGTTATAAAAATTCAGGTTGGTGGTCACATCCAGCCATTTGCTTATAGGATTGCGGGAAGTCAGTTCCAGGCCATAGGCACGGCTGTAATCTGCATTGATAAAAGTGCTTATGATCACGTCTCGGCCCGGTATAGAACTTGGTTCTTTGATCTGATACCTGGTGATCAGATTATCCGTGTATTTAAACCAGCTGGTGAACAACAAGCTGTGGTTTTTCTTAAATGTTTTCTGGTAAGAAATTTCCAGGGAATGGGTGAATTCAGGAACCAGACCCGGGTTACCCCTGCTGATATTCAATGAGTCCGTATAGTCTACAAAGGGAAGAAGTTGAAAGAAATTTGGTCTGTTGATTCTTCGGGAATAACTCAGCTGGATATCATTGTTATTTTTTAGCTTCTGGGTGAGAAACACACTCGGAAAGAGGCTGATTGGAAATGAGTTGCTAAACGAAGAATTGTTGGTGAGTAACTCACCCTCGTATGTTGAACTTTCAGCCCGAAGGCCTACCAGATAAGAAAAGTTCTTTCCAATTTTGTTTGCATAAGTAGAGTAGGCCGCGTAAACCTGTTCCCGATATTTAAAGTTAGCGTTAATTGCGACGATTGGGATCAACTCTCCTGTTATCGGATTTTGGATATAATTCAGATTCTCGTTTTGGACATTGCTGATGGAACCCCTGACGCCCAATTCCATTTTTGAATTCTCAGAAAGCGGATTAACGTAATCAGTCTGGAAAGTCATTGAACTCCGCTCACCGGTACCTGTAGTGGTCTGGTCAATAGGAATACCTTTGGGATTGGAATTTACATCATAATACTGTTGCTTAAAAAAGCCCTCCCCACCATTTGCACCCTTACTATAGTTCAGATCTGATGTAAGTTCCATCCCTGACTTTTTGAAGAGGCGTTTATATCCTAATGCAAAATTATTGTTCGAAAAATTCCGGTCATTTACTGCGGTTCTGGTCGAATTGTCCGACTTGATCAGTGAATTATAAAGGGAGTCTGTACGAATTTTCAGAAGATCATTACTGTTGAAATTGCCCCTCACGATATTGGTACTCAGGGTAAACGTGTTCCTAATATCGAGGAGGTAATCAATTCCGCCCCTCAAATACATAAAATATCCATCACTTCTGGGCGCATTTTGCTGGTCGAAAATAATATTCGGCGTAGTGTAAGTTTCCCGGCGATACGATTCTCCCACACCAATGGATTTTCTCTGATTGTACATTCCGCTCAGGAACATATTGACCTTGTTCTGCTTGACGTTAAGGTCACCACCCAGGTTGATCCTTGCGCGGGAATCAATACCAGCCCTTATATTTCCATTGTATCCGGCTTTCCTGTTTTTCTTCAGTACGATGTTCAGGATACCAGCCATCCCTCCTGACGCATCAAACTTTGCAGATGGATTGGTGATCATCTCTACGGAAGAGATCGCATCTGCCGGAATTTGGTCGAGTGTAAGGGTAGTTGGGCGACCGTCAACAAAAATAGTAGGTGCCGCGTTGCGAAGGGTCACGTTCCCGTCAATATCAACATTAAGTCCGGGAATATTTCGCATCAGCTCTGTAGCCGTTTGTCCTTGTGAAACGATACTTTTTTCTACATTAAAAATTCTTCGGTCGACGCCCATTTGCATAAATGGTTTTTGCCCCGTTATGGTAATCTCTGCTAATTGTTTGGCATCCACATTCATCTTGATATTACCAAGATCGCGATCCACATTATTCATCATTTGGGACATATCGCCGCCCGGTTTCATTTCAAACTTCACGGGTTGGTCATATTCCACAAAACCAATGGCAGTTATCCTAAGCTTAAACTGGCCCATTACAGGCAGGTTCTCCAGGGAGAAATTACCATTTGCTTTGGTAAGCTGACCTGCCACCACAACGTCCACGCGCTTCTTTGTAGCCGTATCCAATTTGCTCTGCACCAGTTGAATGGAAGCCGCATCAATAGGTTTATTGGAGTTTACGTCTACCACTTTCCCATAAAAACGGCCAATATTCATGTTTTGGCCTCCTCCGGGCCGCCCGCCTTGAGGGGGCTGCGCCAGCAAGGGCATCATCATTAGGCTCAACATCACAGTTAGTATCAGTCTCATGTAGAGGAATTTGTTTATTAGATGCGAGGCGTTAAAAAAACCTGTGCTTTAACTCCAATTTATAGAGCGTAGGTTTAATAACAGGATAAAAGGCACAAGGTTGTGATTCGGTGAGGGAAATCCGGAAATTCCCCCAGACTGGAAAGAAGTAAAGCCCGGTTGGAACAAAAAAAGCGGTTAAATTAAATGAACAGAAGGGTGATAAGTATCTGTATACATCCTATGATAAAGCCTAGAACACCGCCCAGAATCTCCACAAACCGGAATTCTTTGGCCATGATCTGATACAGGATGCTCTCCAACTTGTCGGACGAGAATTGCCGCACTTTTTCCTCAACGATGTGCTCCAGGTCTAACTCTTTTTGCAAACTATTAACATATTGGTTCATGAGCAGGGGGAACAGTTCCTGTAATTCTTCCATAAAAGCGGTCTTCATGGTGGCGATCGTCTTTTCCCCGATAAACATTGATAACATTGGAAATGCCTGGGGGAGTTTGGTATGAAGGAATCCGTCAATATGTGATTCCACCATAGGCAGGATTTTTTCGAGGTTGGCGGGGTCAGAGATCTTCTGTTCGATATCCTTGAACGATAAGAATTCGTCACTGACCAACTTTCCCAGCTTTTCCCCAAATTGTTGCTGCCTTTTGGGAAAAATCCCCTGGATCTTCAGGCCAAGAAAATAATAGGGTTCCCTCGGATGGAAAAGCATTTTGATGGCCACCCAGTTTGTGAAATATCCAATAAACGCAGAAATAATGGGGATCAGGATTAGACCAAGGTTCATATGAGAAGTTTAGGGGCCGCAAAGATATACTTTGGTCGGCCTTAATGAAGATTTCCCAATTTGAATTTTGAATGTGCTACTCATTTTCTTATTTTTGCTCCCCAATCACGGAGGGTGTAGCTCAGTTGGTTAGAGCATCAGATTGTGGTTCTGAGGGTCGTGGGTTCGAGACCCATCATTCTCCCCGGTAAACTCCTGCCAACTGGCGGGAGTTTTTTATTGTCGCACTACCGTTCATCAGGCTCACAAAAATGGTTATACAAAACACCACGTTAAATAGGCTATAAACTGCAACAAAGCCACTCTTTTTCCGTTAAATTTGAATATGTTAGGTAAAACATTAGAATATATGTTTAATAAAAAATCCCTCCCTGTGCTGCTTGCATTTGCCATTGCAGGTATCCTGATCGCGTTCAATTCCACGGGTCTGGATAACCCGCCAACAAAATATGAGAAGATTTTTAAGCAGGTCGCGGACATGCTTGAAGACAATCATTACAGTCCCCAGAAGATCGATGACAAATTTTCTAAGGCAATCTTCAAGAAATTCCTATCTGGCCTTGACCCCGACAAGAACATCTTCCTGCAGTCAGATATCAAAGAACTGAAAAAGTATGAAAATGGCATCGATGATGAACTTCATGGTTCACCGATTCAATTCTTTTCAGCAGCAAATACAATCTATCAAAAGCGACTGAACGAGGTTTCTTTGTATTATAAAGACCTTTTGTCCAATCCTTTTACATACACGGTTGATGAAACCGTTGTGGTGGATGGTGATAAGCTGGATTGGCCAGTCTCGGAAGCAGTAAGAAAAGATAATTGGAGAAAGAAGTTGAAATACCTGGCTTTAGAGCGGTATTCAGACCTGCTGGATGCAAGGGAAACAAACAAGACCACAGCGGGCTTTGTAGTGAAGACAGATGCAGACCTGGAGAAAGACTCAAGGGATAAAGTGAACGGTATCATGGTACGCAATTTCGATCGTTTAAAGCTCAAGTTCAATGAAGAGGAGCGGTTCAATATGCTGGTTAACACCATTACCACTACCATGGACCCACATACTACGTTTTTCCCGCCCGTGGAAAAACGCTATTTCGACGAACAGATGAGTGGTAGGTTTTATGGCATTGGAGCTTCACTTCGCGCTGAAGATGGAAATATCAAGATCAATACGCTGGTGACCGGAAGTCCGGCCTGGAAATCCCAGCAGATCACCGTGGGAGATGTTGTAATGAAAGTGGGGCAGGGTTCTGCAGAGCCAGTGGATCTGACGGGTTTTGATGTGGAAGATGCCGTAAAAGTGATCCGTGGAAAAAAGAACACAGAAGTAAAACTATACCTTAAGAAAGCAGACGGTTCATTTAAAATGGTGAGCCTGATCCGCGATGAAATAGTTACTGAAGAAACTTTTGCCAGAAGCCTCGTGATTAATGAGAATAATAAAAAAGTTGGTTACATATTCCTTCCTGAGTTTTATGCGGATTGGGAAAGGCCCAATGGTGCTCGAAGTGCCATGGACGTGGCGAGAGAAATTATCAAATTGAAGGAACAGAACGTAGACGGGATCATTATGGATCTTCGCAACAATGGCGGTGGTTCCTTATATGATGTAGTGCAAATGGTAGGATTCTTTATTGAAGACGGACCCATTGTGCAAGTCAAAGACAGGGATGGCAATCCTAATATTTTAAGGGATAGGGACAAATCTGTTTTGTACGATGGACCGCTTGCCGTTATGGTCAACGAGTTTTCTGCTTCGGCTTCTGAAATATTTGCGGCCGCTATCCAGGATTATAATCGCGGCATCATTATCGGAAGTACATCCACGTACGGAAAAGGCACCGTGCAACGCAACATTGGCCTCGAAGGAGACAATGCCGGACCTTTCACCACAGGCAACAACAACAGTGCCGGTGCCACAGAATTGGGTACGGTTAAATTGACATTGCAGAAGTTTTATCGTATTAACGGCGGCTCTACTCAATTGAAAGGGGTAACGCCAGACATCGTTATACCAGACCAATTTGAATACCTTAAGTACAGAGAAAAAGACAATCCGGATGCTTTGCCATGGGATGAGATCCAGAAAGCAGGCTATAATCCTTCGAAGCCCTGGTACAACAGTTCCATTGTGAAGCAAACCAGTGGCGAACGTATCAATAGCAGTCCCTCTTTTAATGCGATCAAAGAGACGGTAGCTAAGCTGGAAAAGATGAATGATAAGGTGTATTCCCTCAATATGGCGAAATACAGGGCTGAACAAAAAGAAATTAAAGCGGCCATCAAAAAGATAGATGAGGTCAATAAAACAAACCAGGAATTAAGCATCAGCTTGCTGCCCACGGACGAAAAAAGACTGGGAGAAGACAACGACAAACTGGAGAGAAGAAAACAATGGATGAAATTGCTGACTAAAGATATCTATCTCGATGAAAGCGTAAAGATCATGGACGATATGATCAAACAAACAGCAGTAGCAAAAGCGCAGTGATCCACTATGCATTTAAAATATAAAGGGTCCTTCGGGACCCTTTTTTTGTAGCAGTTGGAGAGACTAAACGAATATTCTTCCCCATCCTTTTTTGAAGTGATGAAGAGAACTGTTTAGAGGTATCGTTCCATGAGAATATTTGCATGGTGCCGGACATGCCCAACAATCATATAACCCAGGGCATTCACGGTAACCCTCATTTGACTGGCTTCCCCAGCCCTGGTCAGTGCCTCGATCGTAAAGCCTTTATACATCAGATAAACTGATCGCCGCAGGATCAAAAGCTCTTCTTTCATTTCTTGAAAATTCCTTCCGCTCACGTCAACCATTGCTGCATAAGCGTTCTCGTCAAATCCGGGAAGGCCCTGTTTTTCTCCTCTGGCGATGGCTACTGCACGATA
>JANMHK010000449.1:0-2643 GCA_031375135.1 Sphingobacteriales bacterium
CCAGAAGCAAGCGCTTCGCGAATTCGTTTACCATAACCTTCAGGGAGAAAATGTCTATTACAAATATGATTTTCTCTACGATAACTGCACAACGAGGTTAAGGGATATGATAGAAAAGTTCAGGGAACCGACATTTAAAGAAGGGAAGATCGAAATCGCTGATGGAATGAGTTTCAGGGACGGCATACATTATTACCTGAACAAAGGTGAGATGCACTGGAGTAAATTCGGGATCGATCTTTTGCTCGGCAGCAGGATAGATAGAAAGATGACCAATCGTGAGGCCATGTTCCTTCCCGAATTTTTGGAACAGTCTTTAGACAAAACGGGAGTTCAACAAGACTCGCTGGTGAAAGAAAAATCTTATCCTGTTGTGAAGGCGGCTGTTGATGAGCAGGGCGGCCTCTCTCTTACCCCAATGGGGGTATTTGGTTTCATTGCCCTGTTGATCATCTCGATCAGTTTCAGTAAGACCGATACTGTCTTTGTTTTCCTGAAATGGTTTGATATTGTTTTCTTTCTAACGATCGGATTATTGGGCTGTTTATTCTTATTCATGTGGCTGGGTACAGATCATAAACAAACTGCAAACAACTATAATATTTTATGGGCCTGGCCTACCCATATCATTGCCGCTTTCCTGTTGATAAATAAAAAAGCCAACGTTCGCCGTTATTTCTTCATCTATATGATGGTATTAGGTCTTACATTGCTGGCATGGCCTTTCTTACCGCAGGCGTTAAATCCCGGAATTATTCCGATTTTAATACTCGGTATTTTTAGGTGCTGGAAAAATTATCATGAATATAGTATTGACCAAAAAATCGCTTCCTGACCAAATTTCGTACCGTGTCGCAGGTACTGGAGAACCTGTTATGCTCGTGCATGGTTTTGGGGAAGACAGTGAGATCTGGATGGAGCAGGTGAACGAACTTTCTGCAGATTTTAAATGCATCCTGCCCGACCTTCCAGGGACCGGTTTTTCTTCATCCGCATTTTCAAATCAAAAAGATCTGAGTGTAGAAGGATTTGCAGCATTGCTCAAAAGTATTGCTGAACATGAGGGCATTGAAAAGTTTGCGATGATCGGGCATAGCATGGGCGGTTATATCACCCTGGCTTTTGCTGAGAAATATCCCGACATGTTGAAAGGCTTTGGGTTGGTTCATTCCAGTGCATATGCCGACAATGAAGAAAAAATCAGCAGCCGAAAAAAATCCATTGATTTTATCAAAAAAAATGGGGCAAAAGTTTTTCTTGAACAATTGGTCCAAAACTTATATGGTGAGGGCTATAAGAAAGACCATCAAGCAGATATCGAAGCACAGGTAGAAAGATCAAAAGACATTGATCCTGAAGTACTCATAGCCTATACTGAGATCATGATCAAAAGGCCGGACCGGTCACAAGTACTTTCTACATTCGAAAAACCCGTGCTATTTATTATGGGCACTGAGGATAAAATTGTAAATTTATCAGACGGCCTGGCCCAGTCTCATATACCGGCGCAAAGCCACGTACATATTCTGGAATTTTGCGGCCATATGGGCATGAAAGAAAAGTCAGCACAAACAACAAGTGCGCTGAGAACGTTTCTTTTGCATCTAAATGAAAACTGAGTGAAAAAAATCTTACCCGTTTTACTGATCAGTTTACTGTTCTGCCTTGCAGCCGAAGCAAGACATATTGCCGGTGGTGAGATATCGTACGAATACCTGAGCACTAATACTGGTGGAACGATAATGTATCGTGTTACCCTTAAACTCTATCGCGATTGCTTATCAGGCGGAGCCCCCTTGGATGACAGGGCTACCATAACTATCTATGCTGTGGGTAGTTCTACTCCTGTCCAGAATTTAGCGGTTGTAAGGACCCGTACAGAAGTTCTTCAACTGACCAATCCCGGTCCTTGCATTGACAATCCACCCGTGGTATGTTATGAAATTGGATATTATATACAGGATATAGAACTGCCATCCAGCAGCCTGGGATTCAGCATTTCTTACCAGCGCTGCTGCCGGATTGAGGGGATCAGTAATGTGACTAATTCAGGGAACACCGGAGCCACTTATACAGCTACTATACCGGGCACCTCTGTGGGACCCACCGCTCCCGCCAATAGCAGCGCAAAATTCGGTACGCAGGATACCGTAGTGATCTGCGAGAACGCCAGCTTTTCTTACGATTTCAGAGCTTATGATAAAGAAGGAGATTTACTGAGTTATGAATTTGACCAGGCCTATGAAGGTGCCAGTACCGGAACGCCCCAGCCTACCACGGCACTACCTCCGCCATTTAATTCTGTGCCTTACGCTTTCCCTTATAGTTCTTTCCGCCCCATGGGTGACAAAGTCATTCTCAATCCTGTAACAGGCCTGATTAGCGGTACGGCGCCCAAAGCGGGCATTTACGTGATTACTGTTACAGCGGTGGAAAGAAGGAACGGCGTCGTCATTAATCGCCACAGGAAGGATCTTCACATCAAAGTAGCGGCCTGTTCAATAGCTGCCGCTGATCTCCAACCCGAGTACATCACGTGTGATGGATTTGATCTGACGTTTCAGAATAAAGTTGCCAGCAACCTGATCAAATCATATTTCTGGGATTTCGGCCTTCCCGGGAACGCCGACACCTCAAATCTTG
>JANMHK010000475.1:0-16928 GCA_031375135.1 Sphingobacteriales bacterium
GTGCCTTCAAATTCACTAAAGATCTGCTGATAGGTTTTACCCATGATATTGGCCAGCACATTCAGCCTGCCCCTGTGAGCCATTCCAATCACCACTTCTTTAACACCCATGGAAGCTGAGGTGTTAATGATCGCATCCAAAGCAGGGATCGTTGTTTCACCACCTTCCAGTGAAAACCTTTTCTGGCCTACATATTTGGTATGCAGGAATTTCTCAAACATCACACCCTGGTTCAGCTTCTCCAGGATTCTTTTTTTCTTCTCCAACGAAAGGGGTTCAAGAAATTTCTTTTCCATTTCATTGGTCAGAAAATCCACTTTCTGCTGGTCAGAAATGTATTTAAATTCAATACCCACTTTAGAAGCATAACAGCCTTTCAGGTGGGCAAGGATATTTTTAAGGGTTGTTTTTCCCAGCCCGATCAGGTTACCCGCATAGAAAGGGGTATCCAGATCATCTTCCGTAAATCCGAAAAAACTAAGATTAAGATTTGCACCCCTGTCTTTACGAGGGCGGATAGGGTTTGTTACTGCAATCAGGTGACCCTTGTTCCGGTATCCAAGGATGAGCCGATAAGCGCCCAGTTCCTTCGCAAGGTCAATCTGTTCAACGGCAACTCCAACAGCCTGCGTTGCTTTGGGAGTTCCGTTGGATTCCACCTTAACTCCCTGGGAGACAGCGAAATCGAACCCTTCGAAAAACTTCCGGAACTCAGGATCTACCGTTTCGGGGTCCCGGACGAAATCCTGGTAAAGGCTTTCAATAAAAGACGGATGGGAACTGGTGATGAACGAAAAATCTTTCATGGCCTGCAAATATCGTTAGAAACCCCCTCTAAAAACTCAAAATTTCTGTTGTTTTATGTAGATTTTAAGCGGTCGGCCGGGGATGTCTGAAAATGATCAGCCAGGGCCGGTCGGCCTATTTTTTCCCATTTTCACCCTCAATATTGGCCGTTCTGCGTTTTTTTATATTTTCCTTTTCAGATTCTAATTTTTACCCTACCTTTGCCGTCCTAATTTCAAGTCAGTATAATTATGGCAAATCATAAGGCAACTAAGAAAGATGTTCGTCAGTCCAGCAAACGCAGGGACAGGAACCGTTATTACGGAAAAACTACACGTAATGCGATCAGGGATCTGAAAGCGCTGAAAGGTAAAGAAGTTGCTGACGCACTTCCTGGCGTAGTTAGCCAGATCGATAAACTCGTTAAAAGGGGTGTTATCCATAAGAACAAAGCCAGCAACCTGAAGAGCAAGCTCACTAAGGTGGTTAAAACTGCTGTTGCAGCTTAATCTGCTTAAATCATATTAAACGTCCCGATTCTAAAGAAGAATCGGGACGTTTTTTTTATATTAGGAAATGCTGAGGGCCATTCTTCTCATCTTAATGATCTCTCCACTCGCACTGGCTGCCCAAAAAACCGGGAAGGATACCCTGCTCCGTTATTTTGATGCGGCCCTGGAACCCGTGAAAAAGAAAGACGCTGTTTACATCGGCGTTGCCGTCAAAGATGTTGCTGGTTGGAACACGGTGATCTACAATGATTCGATCAAGGTTGTAATGCGGGGCCGGTATACCGATGTTGATTGCAAAATCAAGGAAGGGACCTTCATCTACTACAGCAAAGGATCCAGGTACATGGCAGGCAATTACAGCCGCAATATGAGAACAGGTGCCTGGCTTACCTGGTTTCCATCAGGACAAATGAAAGATTCTCTTCCATTCGCCAATGATCTTGCCGAAGGCTATTCTGTTAAATACTTCGAGTCCGGCGTTTTGGAAAGCACAGGGGAATACAAACAGGGAATGATCAACGGAGAATGGAACTGGTTTCACGAAAACGGAAAAATCGCGACCCGGGAAAAATATTCCGGCGGCAAACTCGCTTCCCTTGAATGTTTTGATACCCTTGGAAATCCAACCGGATTCAATTGTGCCATCGCGCGGCCTCCCGCCATTAAAGGAAGATATGGAGGTATTGAGAAGTATATCAAAGACAGCCTGCAGTTCCCAGAGATTGCCCTGAAAAAAGATCTGGAGGGCTATGTCACCCTTCAGTTCGTCGTGAATAAAAATGGCCAGATAGAGGAACCCGAAATCCTTTTTTCTTCTGATCCGTCGTTTTCAGCAGAAGCGGTACGGGTGTTGAGATCCGTTCCAGCCTGGTATCCGGCCATTTCCCATAACCGGGTGATCGACCATATTTATACGTTGAATATTCCTTTTTACAAATCAGAACTGGTGCCTGTAACAGAATCCACGAGACCGGAACTGGAGCGGTAGAACAAATCTGTTACACATCCATGTTGCGGAACAAGTATCTGGCCAGCATCATGCAGAGGAATAAAACGAAGATGCTGATATAGCCGAGCCAACTGTATCCGGAGAGTTTTCCAGATGCATCTGCAGTCACCACCATACCTGAAACAAATGAAGCCAAACTGGTTCCCAGCGATTGTACACTGCTGTTGAAACTCATAAAACTTCCCCGTTGCTGGGGCGGAACAATGTTACTGATCATTGCCTGCGCCGCAACTCCCCTGCCCGTACTCAGGATAAACCAACATGCAAAAAATGAAAGCACGATCCAAAATGGCAATATTGGAAGATGGGTAACCAGGTAGACAAAGATGAAAGACAATGGCATGCAGATCATGAACAAACGCAACTTGCCCGATTTATCGGAGATCCGGCCCAGTATGTTAGCAGCAAAAAAAGAGGAAAACCCGCCCACAAGATAGATCATCGGTGTCTGCACCTTTGAATATCCCATGTTGAATTCCATGTAGGGATTTATAAAAGGAATGATGAAAAAATGACCCATGAACATCAGCATCGAAAACAACAAAGCCAGGCCCTGCTTTCTATCCCTGGCTACCATTTGCAAAGCATGAAACGGACCTTGCCCGTCACGCCTAGTCATATGCCCCGCCATGGCCGGAATTTGTTTGAGCAGAAACGGATAAATGGCCACGCCTGCAATGGCAATAAACAAGAATGGCGCATGCCAGCTAAAGGCGTTGGCCAGATAAAGCGCAAAGGGTATTCCAAGCGTGGAAGCCACAGCGAAGGAAGACATAACGGAACCCATGGCTTTTCCCCGTTCTTCATAACTGAAAATGTCTGAAATGATAGCCAGTACCTGGGCTCCGATCAACCCGCCAAATATTCCTGCTACGATGCGCGCAAGCAACAAGGTCATATAACTGGGGGCCAGTCCACAGAACAGCGTACCGATCAGAAAACCACCGTAGCCCAGCAACAGCACTTTCTTCCGGTCGAACCGGTCCACAAAAAAAGCAGCCAGAAACCCGCTGATCGCCGCACTGAGCGTATACGCACCCACCAGGTATGAAAACTGCCGGGGATTGATCGAAAAATGGGGCATCAGATAATTTCCCAACGGCATCATGATCATAAAATCAAGGATGTGGGTGAAATTGAGTGCCGCCAGTAAAAAAAGAATGGCTTTCTTATTAATATGATTCATTAAGATCCTGCTTCACTAATCAGCTTTTTTAACGGAACCAGCACCGCTTACATGTTGGTTGATTTTGGGAGCATTGCCCTTGTATTTTATAGATCCTGCGCCACTTACCTCTGCATCCAGCATTACACTCGCAAACACCTGTGCAGAGCCCGCGCCAGAGATATCCACTTTCGTGTTTTCCGAAAGCAGCTCGTAACATTTGGCATCTCCTGCCCCGGATATACTCAGGTCAAAACTCTTTGTCTCGCCCTTCATATCAATATCTCCACTTCCAGATACCCTGGCTGAAACCTGGGGCCCGCTGACCTCAACCCTGATATCCCCCGCACCGCTCACCCGTAGGTCAAGCGGATTTTGCAATTCTAATTTGCTGTCAGAAATAATATTGCAGGCTCCTGAAACATCGAGTTTTCTGTAAGAAGGAGAGGTCAGGTAGATCTTACTCTTGCTAGTTGGCCTCAAATTATAGCCCGACTTTGTTTTAACAACCAGTTTATCGCCTTCGCGCTCCACAGTAATGTACGATTGCAGGTTTTCGTCCGTTTCAACCCTCACCGGCTTAAGCTCTCCCTGTTCCAAATGGACATCGATCGCACCCTGTACTTCAACTTTTTCAAATGAACCTACTGCCCGCTCTTCGGTGACGACATTTCCATTGCCCTTTATCCTCTTACCGCCAATATTCAGGCACGATGAAATGGATACTAGAAAAAGAAAACCGAATAAAATAGATCTGGCCATATTGTTGTTTTGACAAATTTAACTTTTGATGAGGAACTTTCCTTGCCGGCTATCCATCTGTTTATCCAATGCACGACTGGGAAAGCCCGTTTCTAAAATGATTGGCCGGTTTTGCAACGATCGTCGCCCGCTTTCTGTTTGGTGAAAACGACGATTGCTTACCTTCGCAGCACTTATGACAGAAAAGATCATCATCCTCGACTTCGGCTCCCAATATACCCAGTTGATCGCAAGGGCGGTCAGGGAATCAAATGTTTATTGTGAGATCATTCCATATCATAAAGAAGTGCCCATCACACCTGAGTTGAAAGGCATTATTCTGTCGGGATCGCCATCTTCAGTCAATGACGAAATGGCCCCCGTTACCAATATTCGTGCGCTCGCCGAACAACGCCCGATCCTGGGCATTTGTTACGGAGCACAACTGATGGCCAAACAGTTTGGGGGTCGCGTTGAAAAATCCGAGAAAAGGGAATATGGCCGCGCCATTCTTTCCGTAAACCCCGGATCTAATGGAATTTTTGCCGGCCTTCCTGATTCATCACAGGTTTGGATGAGCCATGGTGATTCTATTCTCGAAATCCCTACCGATTTTCAAGTGCTCGCCACAACCGGTTCCATCCCCATTGCCGCTTTCCAGGTGAAGGAATTTGCCCAGCCCGTTTATGGCTTGCAATTCCATCCGGAAGTCTATCATTCTGAAAAAGGCAAACTGATCCTTAAAAATTTTCTTGTTGAGATCTGTGGTTGTCAGCAAGACTGGACGCCAGCGCATTTTATAACAGACACGGTTGCAGCACTAAAACAGAAAATAGGAAACAAAAAAGTGATCATGGCCCTTAGCGGCGGAGTGGATTCAACAGTAGCCGCTACCCTGATCAGCAAGGCCATAGGCAGCAACCTGTTCGGCATTTTTGTGGACAATGGCGTACTCAGAAAAGGAGAATACGAGCAGGTGCTCGAGACATATAAACTGCTAAACCTGAATGTAAAAGGTGTTGACGCCAAAGAGCATTTTTACACGAAGCTGGCAGGAAAAGTTGGGCCGGAAGAGAAACGAAAAGCCATCGGCTCAACATTTATAGAAATTTTTGATAAAGAGGCACACCTGTTGCAGGGAATAGAAATGCTCGGACAAGGGACTATCTATCCGGACGTGATTGAAAGTGTTTCTGTACATGGACCATCGGTCACTATTAAGTCGCATCACAATGTGGGCGGCCTTCCGGAAACCATGAAAATGGAACTTGTTGAGCCACTAAGAAGTCTGTTTAAAGATGAAGTGAGAAGAGTGGGTGTTGAACTTGGTATTCCCGGTGAATTGCTGTTCCGCCACCCGTTCCCGGGACCGGGCCTGGCGATCAGGATACTTGGAGAGATCACTGAAGAGAAAGTGAAACTATTGCAGGATGCTGATGATATCTTTATCGGTGCGCTGAAAAGCCAGGGGTTGTACGACAGTGTTTGGCAAGCCGGGGCAATCCTGCTGCCGGTGAAAAGTGTGGGTGTCATGGGCGATGAAAGAACTTATGAGTTTACCCTGGCCTTACGAGCAGTAACATCTGTTGATGGAATGACCGCCGATTGGGCCCATCTTCCCTATGAATTTCTGGCACATGTGTCCAACGAAATTATCAACAGGGTCAGAGGTATCAACAGGGTGGTTTATGACATCAGCAGCAAGCCTCCCGCTACCATAGAGTGGGAATAAACAGAAAAAATGAAGCTAACCAGGATTTGTATCATCGTTTTAATGCTGGCTTCCGGATTTAAACTAAACGGACAAGAAAAGACGCAGCACCAGATTGGGTTTTTCATACCGCTTTATCTGGATTCCGCCTTCGATGCAACAGAAACATACCGTTATGGGAAAACATTCCCCAGGCAGTCCATATCAGGCCTTGAGTTTTACCTAGGTGCCGCTTTCGCACTTGATTCCATATCAAAAGAAGGAAAATCACTGCGCGTCCATGTTTTTGATACCCGCAGCGCTTCAGGCAACATTTCAGCAGTCGCTGCAAAACCAGTCATGGACTCTCTTGACTTAATTATCGGTTCAGTATCTGGTTCAGATTACCTGCAGCTCGCAGCGATCGCCCAACAAAAGAATATCCCTTTCGTCAGTGCCACATATCCGAACGATGGCGGCATTAAGAATAATCCTTTTGTGATTGTGGCCAGCTCAAAACTGAATACCCATCTTCAGGCGATTTATAATTACGTGTTGCGTAACCTCGGCACCAGCCGCATCATTTACGCAAGAAGGAAGAATACCAATGACGATCGGATCGCTGAAGTGTTCAACAGCCTTAACCAGGCGAATAAAGGTTCGGTTCTGAAAATGCAGACCATATACCTGAACGACGCCGTTACTCCCGCTGACCTCGCTACCAAGTTGGACAGTGCGCGGGAGAATGTGATCATTGCCGGCAGTGTGGACGAAAATTTTGGACATAACCTGGCAGTGGCAGCCCTGGCAAATGCAAAAACTTTTCCGATCACCGTTGTAGGCATGCCCACCTGGGAAGGCATAAAGGATCTGCAAAAAACAGAATTCAAAATCCTTCCCATCATCTATTCAAATAGTTTCTTCAACAGCGGCGAACCCTGGAGTAATTCTTTTGCAGAAGCTTATAAAAGAAAATCTTACAGCAAACCCTCCGATATTGCTTATAAAGGCTTCGAACTCACCTGGTACTTCTCCTGCCTGCTTCAAAAATATGATACGAGCCTGCTGCAGCATCTGGATGAAAACGGATGCAACCTGATGTCCGACTATGATTTCAGACCCGTGCAATGGAATAAAATGAGCACCGGGCCTGATTATTTTGAAAACAAAAGGGTGTATATGATCAAGAGGCTTAATGGCGTGGCAACAAGGGTCTACTAATCTCCGGTGGGGGAATTTATGTTACTTGAATTTACAGAAAAAGGTATCTACTGCCCCCAGGGGAAATTCTATATTGATCCCTGGAAACCCGTCACTCATGCCGTGATCACACACGCCCATAGCGATCATGCTCGCTGGGGCAATCAACATTATTTTTGCCATACCCATACCCTCCCCTTACTTAAACTTAGGTTAGGAGAAAATAGCTATCAGTCCGCTGAATGGAACGAGCCCGTCAACATGAACGGTGTAAAGATTTCACTACATCCGGCAGGACATATCATCGGTTCTTCACAGGTACGGGTTGAATATCAGGATGAAGTATGGGTGTTCAGCGGAGATTACAAGTTGGCCAACGATGGCATCAGCGGCATCTTTGAGCCCGTCCGCTGTCACACATTTATCACCGAGTCTACTTTTGGCCTTCCCATCTACAATTGGAAACCACAGGAAGATGTTTATGAAGAAATCCGTAATTGGATCAACCACAACAAAGAACATGGCGAATCTTCTGTGTTGCTCGCCTACAGCCTCGGAAAAGCGCAGCGGGTGTTAAGCGCCATCCGGGAAACAGCAGACAGGATTTTTGTGCATGGCGCCATTTGGAACACCCATGAAACATTGCTCCGTGCAGGTTTTCAACTGGGTGAAGTAGTCAGGCTACAACCGGATACACCTAAGGAATTATTGAAAGGTGCCGTGGTGATCGCACCACCTTCAGCTGAAGGCTCGCCATGGATGCGTCGGTTTTCTCCTTATGCCGTAGGTATATGCAGCGGCTGGATGCAAGTCAGGGGTAATTCAAGAAGAAGAAATGCAGATGCAGGATTTGTATTAAGTGATCATGCAGACTGGAACGGACTGCTTACGGCCATCAAAGGAACGGGTGCGGAGAAAGTATTTGTTACGCATGGTTTTCAATCCGTACTCAGCAGATATCTGAATGATATCGGGATCGAGGCTGCAGAAGTTAAAACATCTTATGGAGATGGAGATGAAGAAAACAAAGGCGTTTTAACAGGTCATGAATAAGAACTTCCCACCATATGGATTTTCGCAATTTGCAGAACTGGTAAAACTGCTGGGCACCAGTACAAAAACGAATGACAAACTCGAGGCATTATCCGCCTACTTTAAAACTGCTGAAGACCATGACAAGGTTTGGGTGATCGCTGTCTTTACTGGCCGAAGGCCGAAAAGAAGCATTAAAACAACCCATCTGATCAAATGGTGCCTTGATATCACAGGCATTCCGGAATGGCTATTTCATGAAAGCTATCACACCGCAGGTGATCTTGCCGAAACCCTGGCATTGATCATTCCGGACGGAAACGAAAAAGAACAACTCAGACTTTCGCTTCACGATTATCTCCTGAAATTACAGACGGTATCAAAAGATGAAATGGCCCAGGAACAGTTTGTAAAAAGCAGCTGGCTAAATATGGGACCGGACGAGCGGTTCGTATTTAACAAGATCATTACCGGAAATTTTAGGATCGGCGTATCGCAGCAAACGATGATCAATGCGCTTGCAGAAACTTTACAGGAACCTGCTTCCCTCATCGCACACCGGATCAGCGGGAACTGGGATCCATTTGATATTGATTTTACTGCACTCACAGGAGGAGATGGCTCGGGTCTCGATCTTTCTAAACCTTATCCTTTTTACCTGGCCTATGCACTTGAATCAGATCCGCAACATATGGGCGATCGGGATCAGTGGCAGGCGGAGTGGAAATGGGATGGCATCCGCGGTCAGATCATACAAAGGGATCATAAGCTTTTTGTCTGGAGCCGGGGTGAAGAACTGATCACGGAGAAGTTTCCCGAATTTTCTGTGCTTAAAGATATTCTTCCGCCGGGAACTGTGCTCGACGGAGAAATTCTTTGTATTGAAAACGGACCGGATGGTTTTTGGAAAGCGCTTCCTTTTGCTGCACTGCAAACAAGGATCGGCAGGAAGAACGTCACTAAAAAACATCTTCTGGAATCCCCTGTCGGCTTTATCGCCTACGACTTGCTGGAGCACCGGGGCGAAGACTGCCGCCTCATGCCACTGTTAGAAAGAAGATCCTTGCTCGAAAAGATAATAGAGAACGCTAATCACGCTGTATTACATACCTCACCTTTGATCGAAAATGACCGCTGGGAAAAACTTGCGGAGATCAGGCTGACTGCCAGGGAAAACGGAAGTGAAGGGCTTATGTTGAAAAGAAAGACATCGTTATATCAAGCGGGCAGAAAAAGAGGCGACTGGTATAAATGGAAAATCGATCCGCTGACCATAGACGGGGTCATGATCTACGCGCAAAAAGGCCATGGAAGAAGGAGCAATTTATTCACGGACTACACCTTCGCAGTTCGTGATGGCGAAAAACTAGTAAGTTTCGCAAAAGCCTACTCCGGCCTGACCGATAAAGAATTTATGGAAGTGGATGCATTTGTTAAACGAAATGCGGTGGAAAAATTTGGACCGGTTCGAACCGTGAAACCGGAACTGGTGTTTGAAATAGCGTTCGAAGGAATAGCGGCCAGCAGCAGGCATAAATCAGGTGTGGCGCTGCGGTTTCCAAGAATCAGCAGGTGGCGAAAGGATAAACCGGTAACAGAGATCAATACGATCGAGGACCTTAAATTGCTGTTGGAACGATACGGAAAATAATCATGAAGAAGTTTTTATTGATACTTATGGTCCTGGTGGGGGTGGCGGGTTTCAGCATGATGCTGGTTCCCGATCCGGACGAACCCGTTTTTATTCCTCCCAGCCCGCAGAGAGTCGGCAATGCTGATACTGGTTATAAATATATTGTGGAAGGCGACTACGTGAACAGCGGACTTCCATTCATCTTTTACCGGCTCGGATTCCCTAATGCCAAAGACTATCTGAACCGCGGTGGTAAAAACACCGGAGTCAGGCACGATTTCAATGTGGTCAATGCTCCGAACGGGGAAGCGATCATCGTTCCTAATTGCCTTCAATGCCACGCGCAGGAATTTAACGGCGAACTGGTGATCGGTCTTGGAAATGCCAATGCCGATTTCACCAATGTAAAAGGGTTGAATTCAAACATCGTGGAAGGAATTCTGAACAGTTACATGAAGGTGAACAAGAAGAAAGCAGAAGCGGCACGGGAATTCTTAACGGTGAGTAAAACGATTGGGAATAAGATCGTAACACCAGTGAGGGGCGTTAATCCCGCAGATAAACTTGCTGCCGTTTTGATATCGCATCGGGATAAGAATACGCTGCAATGGAATGATACCGCAGCCATGCAGATCCCGGACGAGGTTATTCCCTCTGATGTTCCGGCCTGGTGGTTATTGAAGAAAAAAAACGCGATGTTCTACAGCGGTTTCGGCAGGGGTGATTTTGGCACGTTCCTGATGGGAGCCATCTTGCTTACCGTTAATGATACTGCCCATGCCAATCGGGTAAATGAACAGATGGATGACGTACTGGCCTATCTCAGAAAGCTCGAGCCGCCGAAATATCCCTACCCCGTGGATCAGGAGAAAGCATCGCAAGGAAAAATCATTTTTGAAAAACGTTGCAGTAATTGTCACGGTACTTATGGCCCGAGTCCAACATATCCCAATTACCTGATCCCCCAACAAGTGATTGGAACAGATTCACTACTCAATAAAAGCAACTACCAGTATTCCGACATGATAGAGTGGTTCAACACCAGTTGGTTTTCCAAAGGCGAGAATCCTGCTAAACTGGTTCCTTTCAACGGTTATATCGCGCCACCCCTGGATGGCGTTTGGATCACTGCACCCTATCTGCACAACGGCTCCGTCCCTACGATCGAAGCTTTACTGAACAGCAAAGCCAGGCCTGTATACTGGAGCAGGAATTTTTCCAAAACTGAATATGACTACGACAAACTCGGTTGGAAATACAAGGAGGAAGAAAAGTCCACTAACAAAAACGTTTACAACACAACCCTGCCAGGTTATGGAAACCAGGGGCATAATTTCAGTGACAGGTTAAATGATGGCGAAAGAACCAGTGTAATCGAGTACCTGAAAACCCTATAACAGCAGATCCGTGAAAAAAAACGCCCTTACTAGCAGTCCCGGGTACCTGAAAGTAAGGGAATGGATGAATTCCCGGGAGATCTCCCCATTTCCTTTCCAGGAGCAGACCTGGCAATCAATGCTCGACGGCCAGAGTGGACTGGTGAATGCGCCAACAGGTTGTGGAAAAACCTTTTCAGTGTTCCTGGGTACCTTGATTCGATTCATCAATGAACATCCGGATAATTACAACAAACTCAAGAATAATGGCCTGCGACTCCTTTGGATAACGCCTTTACGCGCGCTGGCTAAAGATATTGGCAGAGCAATGGACGAAGTGATCAGTGAAATGGGTTTGTCCATCCGGGTAGGTATCAGAAACGGGGATACCGAGATGAGTGAAAGGCAGAAACAGAAAAGGCAAATGCCCGAGATCCTCATCATTACCCCGGAAAGCCTTCACTTACTTCTTGCACAAAAAAATTACACCGAATTATTCGCAAACCTCGAAACCATTGCAGTTGATGAATGGCATGAATTGTTGGGTAGCAAACGTGGGGTACAGGTAGAACTGGCCATCGCCAGGATCACCAGTTTAAACAACATTCCGGTCAATCTTTGGGGGATTTCGGCAACCATCGGAAATCTGACTCAAGCCAAAGAAGTGCTGCTCAGTCCGTTAAAACAAGAAGGGATCATTATCACCGCCAACCTGAATAAGAAAATTGAGGTTGAATCGATTTATCCTGACGAGATTGAAAAATTTCCCTGGGCGGGTCATTTGGGAATCAAACTGGCTCATAAGATCATTCCCATCATAGAACAAAGCCGCACGACCCTGATCTTCATCAACACAAGGGGTATGAGTGAAACCTGGTACCAAACTTTACTGGATGTGGCCCCACAATTATCTGGTTCGATTGCCCTCCATCATGGAAGCATAGAACAGGAACTCAGATTATGGGTGGAAGATGCACTCCACGAGGGAAAACTGAAAGCAGTTGTTTGTACGTCCAGTCTGGATCTTGGAGTGGATTTCAGGCCAGTGGAAACTGTGATACAAGTGGGATCCCCTAAGGGTGTGGCCAGGTTCCTTCAGCGCGCAGGTAGAAGCGGCCATGGTCCCGGTGAAGTCAGCAAGATCTTCTTTCTACCTACCCATTCCCTTGAACTGGTTGAAGCAGCGGCACTTAAACAGGCCATGAAGGATCAGACGATTGAAAGCAGGGAGCCCATGATGCTATGCTTTGATGTGTTGATCCAATTCCTTGGCACCCTGGCTATCTCGGAAGGATTCAAGGACGAAGAATTATTTCAGGTCATAAGATCTGCTTATTCGTTTGCCGACATGACGCGTGAGGAATGGGAACAAGTGTTGATGTTCATCACCACTGGTGGAAATGCACTCTACCAATATGATGAATATAAAAAAGTTGAAAAAGACGATCATGGCCTGTACAGAATGCATTCCAGAAGATTTGCGATGCGTCATCGGATGCACATTGGCACAATTGTTTCAGCTGCCATGTTGAAAGTGAAATTCCTGAGCGGCGGCTTTATTGGGGTGATTGAAGAATACTTTATTTCCAGGCTATTGCCGGGTGACGTGTTTACCCTTGCCGGCAGAAACCTGGAATTCATCATGATCAAAGACATGACGGCCATTGTAAAAAAATCAAATTCCAAAAAATCGATCGTCCCCAGTTGGATGGGGGGTCGAATGCCACTGTCTGCAAAGCTTGGGACTGTTTTGCGCATGAAACTCGATGAAGCACATGATCCTGAACCTGCAGATGATGAGATCAGGATCCTGGAACCCTTGTTCAGCAAACAAATGGAACTCTCCCACATCCCACACGCAGATGAACTGCTGATCGAACAGATCGAAACGAAAGATGGGTTTCACCTGTTTGTGCACACTTTTGAAGGGCGATTGGTAAATGAGGCGATGGCTGCCATACTGGCCTATCGCATCAGCAAGATCAGGGCGATTACATTTTCCTTTGCCATGAACGACTATAGCTTTGAGCTGCTGAGTGACCAGCCGATCCCTCTGGATGATAGCAATGCCTATGAACTTTTCACCCCGGAAGGTCTTTTTGCTGATATCCAACGCAGCGTGAACTCAACTGAAATGGCTAAACGGAAATTCAGGGATATTTCAGTGATCGGCGGGTTAATCTTTGAGGGCTTTCCAGGAGAATATAAAAAGGCTAGGCATCTTCAGGCTTCTGCTTCTTTACTTTTTCAGGTCTTTTCCTCTTATGAAAAGGACAATTTGCTGCTCCGGCAGGCCTATCAGGAAGTCTTTGACCAACAAATGGAGGAAACCCGGCTGCGGAGCATGCTGGAAAGAATCCAGCGATCAAAAATAGTGATCAGATTTCCAACACAGTTGACCCCTTTCAGCTTCCCTGTCAAGGTAGATAGTATGCGAGAAAGCCTTTCTTCTGAAAAACTGGAAGACCGTATAAAAAGGATGGTTTGAGTGAATTATATTATGATACAGACAAAACTCATTATTATTTCATCAGCTTTCTCTATTTTTGAGCCAAATTTTAACGTATCGCTAACTGTTAGATCTTGGATTCCCATTCGTTAAACTAAAAAACCAAATATGAGACGTATTTTTTTAGCCCTATTATTAATAACAAGCCAATTTGCAATTGGGCAGAACATCGTCAAGGACCATTACACGGTTAGTGGAGGTGTTCTTGGCGCAGTCAACTTCAACAGTTTCAGAACTGTTGACAACAACTTGATCGATTATGTAACCCAAACAGGATGGGGCGCAGGCGGATGGGTGAATATCCCATTGGGCAAAAGGTTCTCATTTGAACCACAGTTGATGTACAATAAATACGTGTACAAAACAACTTCTACTACCCCACTGTTCCAACAGGGTAACATCGGTTATATTTCAGTGCCCTTGATCCTGAAACTTCACCTTGGAAAGAATTTTGCGATCACTGCAGGCCCGCAATTCGATTTCACCAGCTCTGTTAACGACAGTAAAAACGTGATCGCGAAAGACGACGTTGCCAGCACAAGTATCTCTGTAAATGCAGGTGTCGAATTCTTCCCCCATGCCCGTATCGTGCCTTTTGTACGCTACATTCATGGCTTCACCAATATGGATGCCAGAGACAATCAAACTACCGTTGGCGAATGGAAAAATGAAAACATTCAGGCTGGTGTAAAAATCAGGCTGTTCGGAAAACATATCCTCGCTGATTCTGATGGCGATGGCATTCTTGATAAAGACGACAAATGTCCTGCTGTGATTGGTCTGGCCCGCTATGCTGGCTGCCCTATCCCTGATTCGGACAAAGACGGTATCAACGACGAAGAAGACAAATGTCCGCAGGTTGCAGGTTTAGCCAAATATGGCGGTTGCCCAATTCCTGATACTGATAAAGATGGCATCAACGACGAGCAGGATAAATGTCCCCAGGTTGCAGGTTTAGCCAAATATGGTGGCTGCCCAATTCCTGACTCTGATAAAGACGGCCTGAATGATGAAGAAGACAAATGTCCTTCAGTAGCAGGTTTGGCTAAATACCAGGGTTGCCCTATTCCTGATGGAGACGGCGACGGCGTGAATGATGAAGAAGACAAATGCCCAACCACTCCTGGTCTTCCTGAGAATGGCGGTTGCCCTAAGATCAACTTCAAAGCTGAGAACGTTCAGTTTGTAAGTGGTAAATCAATCCTGACAACCGGTGCTAAAACTGAATTAAATAAACTGGTTAAAATCCTGAACGAAGATTATCCAGATGTAAAACTGACAATTGCCGGTCACACTGATAACATAGGAAAGCCTGAAGCAAATAAGCTGCTGTCTGAAAATCGTGCTGCCGCTGTTAAGACTTACCTTGTAAGCAAGAAAGTAAGTGCTGACAGGTTAATGACAGAAGGATTTGGTTCTGATCAGCCCGTTTCTGACAATACCACTCCTGGTGGTAAAGCCAAGAACAGGCGTGTTGAGTTCAAAGTCAGTCAATAATCAAAAAAATCAACTGATATTGAAAAGGTTGTCCCGTTGGGACAACCTTTTTTTTTGCAGGTCCCTTGTTCATGGCATAGCTTTTTTGCATTCTTTGTAAAATCGAAAATCATGACACAAGTACTAAAACTGAGATCTTTTATGTTGATTTTGATACTGGGTTTATTCGTACAAAACACCCAGTCGCAGGTCATTAATATCCCAGATAAATCAAAAGCCCATTTTGCACAGAAGTATCCCAATGCGAAGAAGGTAGATTGGTCCAACAATGTGACCAGCTATGTCGCGAAGTTCAAGGTCAATAACAATACCCATAAATCCTATTACCACATGGATGGCACCTGGGACTATTCTGTGATGTACATGTTAGAGTCACAACTACCGGCAGCCGTCAAAGAATCTGTCGCTAAAAGTCGCATTGCATCCTGGAAACCAAAATCTGCCGCACACGTGGAAAACAATAATGGGGAACATACCTACAGGGTTGAAAGGCAGAAAGGCCTGGAAAAAAAATACATATTCTTTGACCAGAATGGAAAAGAAGTCAAAGCGATGTATAAACTTTAACCGATTTGGATTAATAAAGTAAACCGTCTCAAGAGACGGTTTTTTTATGCCCGCAGACCCACATTCATTGTCAGGATAAGCTTGTAAACCAGTTGCGTTATATTTACACCCAATACAAAGGATTCATGGCTGAAATATTAAACCAGATCAGGCAGTTTTACAAGGGTTGGCGGCAAGAGGAACCGGATGAAGTGATTACCCTGAAACAGGCAGGAAGCAACAGGATGTATTTTAGGGTCAAAGGTGGCGGCAAGTCCCACATACTCACCTATAACCCCGGCAATGTGCCGGAGAATAACGCCTTTGTTGAATTCAGCCGCCATTTCTATAGCAAACAACTTCCCGTACCTGAAATACTGTACGCCGAAAAAGATCCAAAGTTATATATACAGTCGGACCTCGGTGATATCTCCTTGTACGACATCATGGTGAAGGAAGGGTTTAGTGACCATGTATTCGAACTCTACAAAAAAACCTGTTCCCAACTTGCAAAACTTCAGATCGAAGGGGGCAAGAATCTGGATTACAATAACTGCATTGCTACAAAGTCTTTCGACAAGCAGGCTATCTATTCGGACTTGCTTTATTTCCTATATTATTTCGTCAGGGGCCTCGACCTGCCCTATGATAAAAATGCACTGTTAAACGATTTTGATATCCTGAGCAGTTACCTCATGCAGGAGGAGCAAAAATATTTCATGCACCGCGACTGCCAGAGCAGGAATATTATGGTTCGGGACGAGCGGGTCTACTTCATAGATTACCAGGGTGGCATGCAGGGTGCCTTACAATATGACATGGCATCGCTGTTATGGCAGGCACGTGCTTCTTTACCCTACGAATGGCGGGATCAACTACTGGAGTATTACTTCGAGCAGGCAAATCAGATGCTGGGCAATAGCATGGACAAGCAGCACTTCATGGACAGCTATGATGGGTTTGTATTGATTCGTATGTTACAAACCCTGGGGGCATACGGTTATCGGGGATTATTTGAACGTAAACACTATTTCATTTCCAGCATACCATTCGGGTTGAAAAATTTGAAGTGGTTCTTAGAGCACAAAAAAATTCCAATACGCTTGCCGGAACTCCAAAAAGTACTTACGGCCCTTACCGATGATAAGATCATTGCCAAATTTCAAACGGTAAACGCAGGTCCGGAATGTCCGTTGCAAGTGCATATCCAAAGCTTTTCATATAAATCCGGC
>JANMHK010000483.1:0-2718 GCA_031375135.1 Sphingobacteriales bacterium
GCTCTTTCCTTCAGATCGTCAATGGAGAATTTCCAGTTCTTTTCGGGATCATCAATTCTTTCTAACAGCCGCCTTTTTTGCTCATCCTTAGATACATGCAGAAAGAATTTAAGTACGATCGTTCCTTCCTCATACAGATTCTTTTCAAACCGGTTGATCTGTTTGAACCTCTTCTGCCAGAAATCTTCGTCAATATCTTCTACTGAATCAATACCCGGATTGTTTTCATTCAAGATGTATTCAGGATGAACCCTGGTAACCAGCACATTTTCATAATGCGAGCGATTGAAAATGCCTATCTCGCCCTTCGCAGGCAGCTGTATGTAATGACGCCAGAGATATCCATGGTCCAATTCCGTTGAGGAAGGTGTTTTGTAGCTCGTCACTTTCACACCCTGGGGATTCAGCCCACTCATGATATGCTTGATGGCGCTATCCTTACCCGCAGCATCCATGGCTTGAAATACAATGAGCATACTATAATGATTATGGGCATAAAGCTTGTCCTGCAGCTCAGATAGCTGCCTGACACCCGTCTTCAAGAGGGCTTCGCCTTCTTCCTTGCTCATCATCTTCTGGTCAACGTCAGTCTGGTACTTCTTAAGGTTCACTTTCATGCCCGGCTTAACTCTAAGGCCATCCAGGTAGTCAAAAAATTTATTAGGCGGCATACGCAGATTTCTTCTAAAATAGTTAATGAAATCTAAATTCCATGAGCGGATATGTTAATCCCGGACAGATTCGTATATTTATTACGACAAAATTCGTACAGCATGGGTCCAAACAAAATATTGAAACCAACGGAAAGTGAACTCGAGATCCTCCAGGTGCTCTGGGAGAAGAACCAGGCTACGGTAAGGGATGTTCATGAAGAACTGTCTAAAACGAAGGATATCGGCTACACGACGGCCCTTAAGCTATTACAGATCATGTTTGAGAAGGGATTGGTTTCCCGGGACGAGTCTGCCAAGTCTCATGTATATCAGGCAGCGGTCACAAGGGAGAAGACCCAAAAGCAACTGGTTGGGAAAATGATCTCAACGCTTTTTTCGGGTTCGCCCGGAGAACTCGTGATGCAGGCCCTGGGAAATCACCAGGCCAGCGCTGACGAATTAGACCAGATCCAGAAACTATTGGATAACCTCAAGAAAAAATAGCATATGCAGGAGTTCTACCAATCCAACTTATTGCAATCTCTTGGCTGGGCCATTGCAGATAGCTTCTGGCAGATGTCGTTATTATGGATGGTATACCAGGTGATCCTTGTGCCGGTGTTCAAAACAAAACCGGTATTCAAACATATCGGCGCTTTAAGCCTGTTACTGGCGGGTACCGGGTGGTTCATGGTTTCGTTTGTTGGCAGAATGGTCAGCCATGAATACATGATCAATGCGCCAGTGAAGGCCGCCACAGAATCTGTTTCAATAAACAGTTACTTAAGTTCCCTGCTCCCCTATTTTTCATTTGCCTACCTGGCGGTATTAATGCTGTTGTTCATCAGGCTTGCATTCACCATCATGTCCATGCAAAAACTTAGGCTCGAATTAAAACCCGCCATTGAGTGGCAACATGTGGTTAACAGGCTGACGGTCCGCATGGGTATCTCCCGGGATATTTTTATATACATCAGCGATTACATCAATGTACCCTCTACGATAGGTCATCTGAAGCCTGTAATCCTTCTCCCGATCGCGTCCCTTAATCAACTTACTGTTGAGCAGGTGGAAGCGGTGATCATGCATGAAATGGCTCATATCAGGAGAAATGATTACTTCGTTAACCTGGTGGTGGCATTTGTAGAGACTATTTTATTTTTTAATCCGTTTGCGCATCTCTTAAGCAAGGCCATTCGAAAAGAATGTGAGCTCTGCTGCGACGATGACGTGCTGAACCAGAAACAAGATCCCCAACAATATGCCCAGGCCCTGCTATTACTGGAGCGGTGTAAAACAAAACCCATGCTGGCCATGGCAGCAACTGGTAGGCAAGGACTTCTATTGGGCAGAGTGAAACGTATCCTCAATTTGCCCGATCAGGAAGTGAAATACAGACATAAACTGATTGCTCTTGTTGCAGTGGCAGGCCTGGTGATCCTAACCGGAGTATTGGCCCCTGCAAAAACTTCTTTACTAGATGAAAAGAAGGATGTGACTATGTTGACTGAAACAAAGAAAAGAATCGATGTCCTTCCTTATTCATCAGGTATTCAACTCCCTTACGCCGATCGGTTTCAATCAAACAAAACTACTAAAGCAAAGCAAAAGGCGTTAAAACCCGGTTTACCAACCACTCCTAATCTTCCTTCCGCAGTGGCATCAAAGCAGGGCCCTAAAGCCCCTTTGGCTCCGCTACCCCCGCCCCCACCCGCTGCAGAAATAGAGGAGCTTGCTTCGATCTGGAACTTCCCATCAACAGGAGAAATATCTGAAAGCAATATTGGCAAAAAGTCACAAGCACCTGACCCAAGAGACCGTCGTCATCCGGGTATTCTGATCAATACAGATCTTGCGATGATCGAGCAGTCTGCGAACATCGCCAGGAACAACATCGATCTCGACAAACTGATCAGGTTGGAAAAAGACAGATCTGCTATGGCCTTGCCCAATGGCAAAACCATGTACGAGGAAGGCGAATTGATTCAGCCATTGGTGGAAGATTATATCAAGACTACACCGGACTTACAATTCAGGAAAATAAGAACTGAAACAATGAAAGGAT
>JANMHK010000500.1:0-3254 GCA_031375135.1 Sphingobacteriales bacterium
GTACTTTCTTTAAGCTTTTTCGCTGTCGAGTTGATCAGCAGGCAGTTCGCCCACAGGTTAGTCAGCAGGGCATTATTGGGGGCAATGGCATTCCTCCCCGCACTCAGTTGATTGAAATCCTGGTTGGAGCCAGCCTTGAGAGCGATCTCGCCCGTGGTAAATCCATTTGCTGTAATGGAATTAAACACTACACCGTTTCCATGGATCCCATTCACAGCAAACCGGTATTTTATGCCTACCAACGCCTGCACGATACTTTCTGTGGTACTCATAATATCTTCTTCCCGGGGCGGAGCCAATGAGAGATCCGTTTTCTTGCATGAGAAAAACTGGACTGCGAGCAATATGATCAGCACGTTTCTCATTTGAATGTGGTGATGAGGGTGAATTGAACGGACCTGGTGCCCGGAACACTAAAATAATCGATGCCCCTTACAATGGATTGCCCGGCCGTGTTAGTCTCAGGATCATAACCATTATATCCGGAGATCATAAAAACATTCCTTGCACTCAACAGAAATTCCATACGCTGAAAATATTTGCTTCCTTTCCAGACGTAACCCACCGTGATCTCACGCAATTTTGTGAAGGTACCGTCTTCAACAGCCTCTTCGGCCATGAAAGGCCCGTTGATCAGACCACCAACTGCAGCTACCCATCCCCGTGGTAGTTCACCCCGCAGTTCTTTTTCGGCCAGCTTTCCATTGCCGATGTTGTTTCGTATGATATCCGTGAAATTGAATACTTCAAAGCCGGCAACCCTGTCTATTTGCAGGCGAAGTGAAATATTCCCGTACCTGAAACTGTTGACCAGGGTGGAAGTATAGTCAGGGTTTGGATCACCCAATGGTTTTCTAACAGGTGTTCCGTCGGGCTGCCCATTTTTTCGGTTAGGCGTCTCTGTTGCCGGGTCGCCTCGTTCAACCTGTGGCAGCAGGTAGCCATTGTTGTTAGAAAGCAGCAGGCTGCCATCCGGGTTTCTTGCATAATAAACACCATAGTAGGTGCTGATGGGGTAGCCCACCAAAGCACCCTGCAGATTGAACTGGTCAAAGCCAATGAAAGGTGCGTTTTTGTAGAGCGTTGTTACCTTGTTCCTGTTCCGGTTCACAAGCAGGGAAACCTCCCAGCTGAAATTCTTTTTGTCCAACGGGCGACCCCCGGCCATGATTTCAAAACCCTTATTCTCCATGTTACCCAGGTTATCAAGTATGGTATATGATCCGTTTGAGGGTGCCCAATTAAAAGGGACAACAAGGTCTTTAATGACCTGCCGGTATAAATTCATGCGGGTGTACAACCGTCCGTTTAAGAACTGCATATCAGCTCCTGCTTCCAATTCTGACTTTACCTCCGGGCGAATATCCTGGTTGCCCCTCGTATTTCGGGCAACAAATCCTGTGGTGTAATAATTAACTGCAGTGAATCCGGTGAACCTGTCGTACGGGCCGATGCCTGTGAGATTGCCCGCCTCGCCATATGCTGCCCTGAGGTTTAGCGTATTGAACCATTTGCTGATAGGCGCATCTTCCCACCACTGCAGGTCGGACATAGAGAAAGACAGGGCAGCCTTTGGATAAAATATGCTGCCAGCATTTGAGCCAAAGGCTGAAGATGCATCAAATCGTCCCGCCAATGTTAGATGCATAAGGTCTTTATAACTCAGCGTTTCCTGGAGAAAAGCACCATAAACGGTTTGCTCGCTGCGTTCGTCTACCGGCGCGCTGAAAAGGTTCTTGGCAGCTGCTATGGTTCTAATGAAAGGAACCAGATCCCTGCCCTCCTGTGACTGGTAAGCGTTGCGTATGAATTGTCCCGCGTAGCCGGCAGAAGTGGAACTCGAAAGATCCCTGCCCAACTTTCGCTTATAGGTTACCGATAGGTCGGCCGACCATTGTGCATAGTTGTTCTTGGTGACACTTACATAGCCGTCAGGGAATTGGTTGAGCGCTGCGGCGTATGGTAGTCGTGCCTGGTATGCAGATCCCTCCTGTGAATAGCCATCCTGCCCAAGATGTCCGTCAATGGTCAGGCCTGGAAGCGGCGTAAGATTGAGGGCAAGACCTGCAATGGTTCTTCGGGTGTTCACGGTAAGGTCTGCGCCTTCCAAATTTGACAATGGGTTGACCCATGAATTTTCTACGGCCAAAAGGTTGCCCTGGGCGTCACGCTCCGAAATATTATATACATTGTCTGTATGGTTCATCGCTCCCAATGGCGAGAACTGCAGGAAGCTGTTAGGCATTTCCTTTGATTTGCTGGCCGAATACATCAGGGAAGCGCTGATCCGCATCCAGTTGGTCAACTTTGCCTGTGTCCTGACTGTCAGTCCGTATCTTTCGAAATTGGTTCCGTTAAGGATCCCCCCGTTGTTCAGGTAGGATCCAGAAACGTAGTAATCTGCTGCATCATTCCCGCCACGTATGGACATGGTATGATCTGTACCCCATGCCGGGCTGAACAGATCGTCCTGATAGTCGTACCGCTTCACCGGATACTTCACCGTATCAAGCCGGCCTACAGTGGAAAGAGGGCCGCCGGGAGGAAGGCCTGTAGTGTTCCTCCTGAAATTCTGAACCATGGTCCTCCTCACTGTGTCTTCGGTAAGACGGGATCCCGGTGAAGCATAACCGAAGCGATAGGGGTATTCATTGACTTCGATTCGTCTTGCCAGTGTATTGAGGGTAACGGAGGCCTGGTAAGTAAGCTCAGGTTTTCCCGAGGTCCCTTTTTTAGTGAATATCTGCACCACTCCATTTGCAGCGCGCGAGCCGTAGATCGCAGCTGCTGCAGGACCGTTGATCACCTCTATTTTTTCGATGTCCCTGGGATTGATATCGACCAGTCTGTTGGTCCCCGTTTGAAAGCGGCTGTTTTGGGCGAGGTTAAGGTTCACCACATTAGCCGAACTATTGTCGATGACAATACCATCGATGATATATAGTGGTTCGGAGGAGCCGTAGAGGGAACCCACTCCCCGAAGTTTAAGGGAGAAGCCTCCGGCTGGATCGCCACTGTTCTGTGTAACCACTCCGCCCATGATCCGTCCGTTCAGCAAGCTGCTGAGATGGCCCGAAGAAGTATATTTTTCTTCATCACCTTTAATGGTTGAGATGGAGTGTCCGAGTGTACGTTTCGATACTGCACTTGCATTGCCGGTGACCACCACCTCATCAAGGTTCAAAATGTCTTCTTTCAGCACGATCATTTGCATTTGTGTCAATTGATCGCGATAGATTTTTATTTCCCGGGTA
>JANMHK010000504.1:0-1989 GCA_031375135.1 Sphingobacteriales bacterium
AGCTTACACCATCCGCTGCCCCACAAACTCCTTCGTCATCACCCCATCCTTCTCACCGAGCCTGCACGCCACGAGGATCCCATCTTTGGCTACGGAATAGTCGAGGCAAATGGCCGACGGATTTTTCATGTCGGGCTCGCCGGATAGCCAGTAGTGTCCGAAGAATACGGGCTTAGCATCCGTGTAGCTGAGATACGTAGCATCGGCGGGAATGGAATGCTGGCATATGGAATCAGGGCATCCGATCAATACATCTTTCATTTTCTTTCGGCGCTCCAACGGAGCCCACCACTGGATCCTGCATTCATGCCGCTCTGCGCCGTCTTTGTCGAGAAATGACTGGCCATCGGGAAGATGAGATTCCTTCCCCTTCAACGTGTCGTTTACAGCATGATATGTGGAAGATCCGCCATCTTTATCATTGCCCAGGGTCAGCAGGTTGCGAGTGATCCCGGAATAATTGGCTTTCAGGAAATCAATATGCTGCTGGTCCCAACAGGCATGCACTACCCGGAAGGCATCGAGCTCGAGGAAAAGCGGCAGGGTTTTGAACCACTCCAGGAATTCGGCGAACTCACTGTCGAAATGCTTGAACTGCTCCAACGTGCCAATGTGCTGCCGGATCTCTTTAAAGGTATGGTCCCGGAAAAATCCGCCTTTTTCTATATGGGGCGTGTGGAAGGAGATGGCGTTGAACTCGTGATTGCCCATCACCGCTAGGGCATTGCCTGATTCAATCATCGCCCGCACTAAGTGCAGGGTCTCCCGGATCTTCGGGCCCCGATCAATGAAATCACCCACAAAGACCATCTTCCGGTTTTCGGGATGACTATATACTCCAAATTTTCTGCGGTAACCCAACTTGTGTAGCAGTACCTCAAGCGTGTCGGCATGACCATGGATATCGCCGACGATATCATATTGTAAGTGTTGCATAGGCTTCCCAAATTTACAAAATTTGCCGGAGTGCCGCCCCTTCGCTCTTCACGAGTTTGTTCAACTTGTATTATATTGAATTTGTTACTTTCATTTCAATCGGTGTAATAAATCCTTTGCTTTTTACATGGGTATAATACTTAATTTGTAACGGCAGTTTTCGCTTGTCATCTTTAAAAGCTTTTCCCAGTATGAACCATTCTTTTGATCGCAGAAAATTCATTCGTTCCGCGTCCCTTGCCAGTGCAGGGATTATGGCAAGCGGATTTCCATCTTTCGCAAGTTATAAGGGCAGTCCAAGTGATAAGGTTGTTATGGCGCTCATGGGCACCAATAGCCGGGGTATGTCGTTGGCTAAATCTTTGGCTGCGTTACCCAACGTGGAAGTAGGTTTTATTTGTGACCCGGATGAAACCGTGTTGGCCAGGACTATCGCAGACATGGAGAAGCTGACGGGCAAGAAGCCTAAAGGTTTTAAGGATGTTCGGAAAATGCTGGAGTTAAAAGAGCTTGATGGCATGGCCATCGCAGCGCCCGATCACTGGCATGCACCCGGAGCGATCATGGGTCTGCAGGCTGGTAAGCATATTTATGTAGAAAAGCCCTGCAGCCATAATCCCCATGAAGGTGAGATGCTGGTAGCAGCCCAGAAGAAATACAATAAGCAGGTCCAAATGGGCAACCAGCGCAGGAGCTATTCGAATGTGATCGATATGATCAAGAAGCTCCATACGGGCGCAATCGGCAGGGTTTATTTTGCCCGTGGCTGGTATACCAACAGTAGGAAAACCATTGGCAAAGGCAAGATCGTTGCGCCGCCTGCCAATCTGGACTTTAATTTGTGGCAGGGCCCGGCACCAAGGAGGTCATACCAGGATAACCTGGTGCATTACAACTGGCATTGGTTCTGGCATTGGGGAACCGGCGAGGCTTTGAACAATGGAACACATATGATCGACTTGATGAGATGGGGCTTGCAGGCCGATTATCCAAACAAGGTTTCCTCGGGGGGCGGTCGTTTTCATTTTCAAGACGATTGGGAAACACCGGATA
>JANMHK010000509.1:0-4568 GCA_031375135.1 Sphingobacteriales bacterium
GGTTATCGGAGACGCCTGAAAAACCAGGGCCGGGATGGGATGCTAACCTGAACAGGATCTGCAGTTGGTTAAAGCTGGAGGATAAAAAGCTAAGGAAGACGTTTTATGTTTTTAATGTACACTACGACCATCAGGGCGTACAGGCCAGAATGGAAAGCAGCAAGCTGATGTTAAAACAGATCAAGGCCATCTCCGGGGATCGGGACGTTATCTTTACGGGGGACTTCAACGGTAATCATCAAAGCCAGTGGTATCAGGCGTTAAACAACAGTGGTGTGTTGAAAGATGCCCTTTTCCAGTCAGACCATCCTTATAGAAATTCGGGGAGTTTCAATAGTTTTCAGCTGAACAATCCTTCAAACGATGTGATTGATCATATCTTCATCAGCCCCAATTTTAAGGTAAAACGCTATGGGATACTAACGGACACCTACCATGGGAAATACCCATCAGATCATTATCCCGTTCTCGCAGAGCTGAGCTACTAATGAATGTGAAAAATGAAATGAGGCATTCGCGCATTCATCACATTCTCACATTCATTCCCCACATTTATTACATTTATCATATTCCTCACATTCCCTTGAATATGCTGTCCACAAACTCGTGTTTGTTGAACACCAGCAGATCTTCCATTTTTTCGCCGACCCCAACAAATTTGACGGGAATCGAGAACTGGCTGGCAATGGCAAGCACTACCCCGCCTTTGGCCGTTCCGTCCAGCTTGGTGATGGCAAGGGCGGTCACGTCGGTAGCTGCGGTGAAATGCCGGGCTTGTTCCAGGGCATTCTGACCGGTAGAGCCATCCAGCACCAACAGCACTTCGTGGGGTGCATCGGGAATGACTTTCTGGACCACCCGGCGGATCTTGCTCAGCTCATCCATCAGATGGGCCTTATTATGAAGCCTTCCGGCGGTATCAATGATCAACACGTCAGTACCCCGGGCGACGGCACTATTTACCGAATCAAAAGCCACTGAGGCAGGATCGCTGCCCATGTCTTTCTTAACGATGGGCACTCCGGCCCTTTCACTCCAGATGGTCAGTTGCTCCACTGCGGCGGCACGGAATGTATCCGCAGCGCCTAGTAAAACAGACTTCCCCGCCAATTTAAAATTATTCGCCAGCTTGCCGATGGTGGTCGTTTTGCCCACGCCATTTACGCCTACAACCAGGATCACATACGGTTTTGTACCAGCAGGCGTTGAAAAGTCGCGGTAAGATTGCTCCTTGGCATCTACGAGCAAGGCCTCAATTTCTTGTTTAAGTATCGTATTTAATTCACTGGTATTCAGATATTTGTCTTTTGCTACACGCTGCTCTATCCGCTCAATGATCTTTACCGTTGTATCAATGCCGACGTCAGCGCTGACGAGGGCATCCTCCAAATTATCCAATACCTCTTCGTCCACGGTGCTTTTACCGGCAACCGCTTTAGAGATGCGGGAAAAGATATTCTCGCGGGTTTTCTCCAAACCTTCATCAAGACTTTGCTTTTCTTTCTTACCGAATATCTTATCGAATAATCCCATAGCCTGCAAAATTATAGATAGAGTTCGTACTTCATCAGGAAATCCTGGTGTATTTCGTTTCCAAACTGGAAAGAAGTGGTTTCATATACCACGAAACCTGCGCGCTGGTAGAACCTGATCGCTTTGTCGTTTTTCTGCCAAACCTGCAGCCAGATGGTGTGATAGCTCCCTAGCCTGGCCTCTGCCATAATTTTCTCCATCAGAGCTTTCCCGGCATTATAGCCCTGGAATTCTTTCAGCACATAGAACCGTTGAACTTCTATGGTCCTGACTCCTTCAAGGGCCTTGGCCTTTCTGTCGTTCCGAAGCTTGGTAAACCCAACGGGCAACCCGTCAAGATAGGCTACAAAGAAGCTCACGTGTACATTGCTCAATTCCGATCTGATCAGGGCCTCTGAAAACGACTCACTGATATACTGCTGCACGTTTTGGGGGTCGTTAAACTCCCCGTAAGTTTCCACGAAGGTCTTGGTTGCCAGGCCCAGTATGATGTGGACATGTTCCGGCCCGGCCTTTTCTATCGTAATCGTTTTATGCATTCTTGACCCCATGGGGGTGGTAAAAATAAGAAAAGCTGTCCTGGTTATCAGAACAGCTTCCCGGTCAATGCGAATATCTTAAAATTATTTCTGTGCGAGATAATCTTTGATCTTATCCTTATGTACGATGGCCTCTTTGAAGGTATAAGCACCAGATTTAGGACTGCGAACGGCCCTGATCACCTTGGTGAAATTCTTTGCTTCGGCAGAAGCCTTGGAATCTTTGATCTTTGAGTTTTTTGATGCTGCTTTTGCCATGACTATTTAATTTCCTTGTGAGTGGTATATTTTTTCATGATAGGGTTATACTTCTTCAGCTCAAGACGCTCGGGCGTATTCTTCTTGTTCTTGGTGCTGATATATCGGCTGGTTCCTGGAAGGCCGGTAGTTTTATGCTCCGTGCATTCCAAAATTACCTGAACCCTGCTGCCTTTCTTTGCCATTGTCGTTCGCTTTTGAATTTAATTAAATATGTGAGCCGTTAGCCCTCATTTCCTTCACCACGTTATACAAACCCTTCTTGTTGATGGTCCTGATCGCATCAGTAGACAACTTCAAAGTGATCCATTTGTCTTCCTCAGCGAGGAAAAAACGCTTTGTTTGCAGATTAGGCAGAAACCTTCTCTTCGTCTTCACGTTAGAATGGGAAACATAGTTTCCACCAATCGGCCTTTTACCTGTTACCTGACATACTCTTGCCATTATCTGAGTTTTTTTGGGAGTGCAAAGGTCAGAAATTCCCTACATATTTCAAAAAGAATTTCTACTTATTATCTGACTAGTTTCTACCTCCTCGCTCCCAGTGAGCATTTCGGCCCATTAGAACCGGCCTAATTCTCAACGATTTACTATTCTTGTCCCTGGAAGCAGGGGGCGGTTATTCAGGTCCGGTGAAACTGTCGATGCTTGCAAAGATACGTCACTGCTGCATTCTGGCCAATAATGAGCGAATTCCGGATCTGCTGTTAAAGGGTTGATCAGGTCAAAAGCATAGATTTCCAGGTCCGCCACCGACTCAAGCGAAACGAACCCAAATTGAGGACTTCGAAACGGAAGAAATATCAAAAGGGTGATCCAGGTCACAGAAAATGGCTGGCCGGAGGACTAATTTTGGGTTATAAACCATCAAACATGAAAACGAACCTGGGAAGCGCGGACAAAATTGTAAGGATACTCATTGCCGCCGTAGTGGCCGCTCTGTATTTCACTCATGTCATCACGGGCACCCTTGGACTAATACTCCTGGCTTTGGGCGGTATACTCCTTGCTACTGCTTTAGTCAGTTTTTGCCCCCTCTATTATATGTTGGGGATCAATAGCTGTCCGAGAAAAGCTTGAATAAATATAAAAAAATTATCATGGGTAAGTTTCAGGATTTGATCAATGACGATATTCCCTTGCTTGTCGATTTCCATGCCGAATGGTGCGGACCATGTAAAATGATGGCCCCTGAGCTGAAGAAATTGGCTGAGAAACAAGGCGATAAGCTCAAAGTGATCAAGGTGGACATCGATAAGAATCCGCAGGCTGCCTCGGCCTACCAGGTAGCCAGCGTTCCCACTTTGATCCTTTTCCAGAAAGGAAAAATACTCTGGCGTCAAAGCGGCGGCATGTCCGCTGCCCAGCTCAGCCAGATCGTGCAGACCCATACCCGTTGATCAATTGGCTAATTAGCTAATTAGCTCATTGGCTAATTGGCGCATTGAATGTTCCAATGGGATGTTTTTTTTCAATATCCCACATTCATCACATTCTCCACATTCTCCACATTCTTCTTACTTTCGCACCTCAATCAATCAATAAACAATTGTTATGGCGTATGACGTAATTGTTCTGGGAAGCGGACCGGGTGGATATCCAGCTGCAATCAGGGCTTCACAACTGGGTTTAAAAGTGGCGATCGTAGAAAAGGAAAGCCTGGGTGGTGTTTGTCTGAATTGGGGTTGTATCCCTACAAAAGCTTTATTGAAAAGCGCACAGGTCTATGATTACCTGAAGCACAGCGCCGACTACGGGATCAACAGCACTGGTGTTTCACACGATTTTGGCGCAGTGGTGAAGAGAAGTCGTGGGGTAGCCGACAAAATGAGCAAAGGGGTTCAGTTCCTGATGAAAAAGAATAAGATCGATGTAATCATGGGTTTTGGAAAGGTTGCAGGCAAGGGCAAGCTTGAAGTAACGGATGCAGAAGGTAAGAAACAAGTAGTAGAAGCAAAATATATCATCTTGGCCACGGGTGCCAGGAGCCGGCAGCTACCAGCAATGCCGGTGGATGGCAAGAAGATCATTGGCTATCGGGAAGCGATGGTATTGCCACAGCAACCCCAGACCATGATCGTGGTAGGCAGCGGTGCGATCGGCGTTGTATTCGCGGATTTTTATAACTGCTTTGGCACCAATGTGTAAGTGATCGAATTCATGACGCGGATCGTGCCCGTAGAAGACGATGATATCTGCAAGGAACTCTAAAAGCAACTCAAGCGCAAAGGCATTACC
>JANMHK010000512.1:0-5531 GCA_031375135.1 Sphingobacteriales bacterium
TTCCATTTCCAGGTGATCAAATGCCTGAACTATACCCACCAATCGAAATACAGTCTGCCAGTAAAACCTTCTCCCAATTTGCCGGATATGGGATCCATTTACTGGTATGCAAGCACCTGCTATTTTGAAGGAACCATTCTCAATGAAGGACGCGGTACACCCGCTCCTTTCCAGATCTTCGGACATCCCGCATTACCTAAGACGATGTACGCCTTTACGCCCGTATCAACAGAAGGATCAAAAGAACCTAAACTGAAGAATCAGCTTTGTTACGGCTGGAACCTGCAGGGCAGCAATGAACAAATTTTGAAAAAGATAAACGGTGCCATCCAACTCCGGTACCTGTTGGAAGCCTACAAGCTATTTCCCGAAAAGGACAAATTCTTTTTACCGGCAAAATCCGGAAAACCGGAAGACTATTTTTTCAATAAGCTCGCCGGAAACAGCGATCTCATGGAGCAACTTAAATCGGGCAAATCAGAAGCCGAAATCAGGAAATCCTGGGAACCCGATCTCGCGAAATTCCGGTTGATCAGGAAGAAATATCTCCTCTACGCAGATTAATTTTATTTATGGATGTGAGGTCACTAAGAATTGTTTTCCTGGGCACTCCGGAATTTGCCAAAGCGAGTCTTGAAGCACTGGTAGATGCCGGATTCAACATCGTGGGCGTGATCACTGCTCCTGACAAACCGGCTGGTCGTGGGATGAAACTCACGCAAAGCGCCGTGAAAGAATATGCCGGCTCAAAAGGACTGCCGGTGCTGCAACCTGAAAAACTCAAGAACCCCGAATTCCTTGCCGAACTTCGAAACCTGAAAGCCGACCTTCAACTGGTGGTTGCCTTTCGCATGTTACCTGAACTGGTTTGGAATATGCCGCCCATGGGTACCATCAATCTACATGCATCACTGCTGCCGGATTACAGGGGTGCAGCACCCATCAACTGGGCGATTATCAACGGTGAAAAAATGACTGGCCTGACTACATTCAAACTTCAACAGCAGATCGACACAGGCGATATCCTGCTACAGGAAAAACTAGAGATCGGCGAAGCTGAAACAGCCGGTGAGTTGCACGACAGGATGAAGGACCTCGGTGCGAAATTATTAGTGCAAACCGTAAAGGAACTTGCCGAACGTGTGGTTAAACCGATACCCCAGGATCTTTCTCGTACAGAGCCGAAACATGCACCCAAAATTTATACCGATACCTGTCGCATAAACTGGACGGCCAACGCCGATGATATCTTTAACCTCATCCGTGGACTTTCCCCCTATCCCGCGGCTTTTACTAGCCTGCAAAACAAAATGTTTAAGATCTACCAGGCCGAGAAAGAAGTTAAAGATCATAACGACATTCCAGGTAGCCAACGGGTACTGGACGGAAAACTTCAATTTGCTTGCGCTAACGGTTACATATACCCTAAATTAGTTCAGGCCGAAGGGAAACGAAGAATGACGATCGAGGATTTCCTGAGAGGCTGGCGGGAAAACAATTAAGCTGACTAACTGATTGGCAGCCGCGAATAAAGAATTAGCCAATGAGCCAATAAGCTAATTAGGTAATCCTAATACTGCAACTGTACATCAAACCTGCCTTCAGGCAACTGCAGTTGGGCCAGCGCGGCATTGCTCAAACGGATCAGCAGGCCATCATTTTCTTTGCCCGCGGGAATCTCGCCCAGCACTTTCGCATATACATATTTGTTATTAGAAGGAGCCGTGACCTTGACAATAGTTCCGGGAGCAACCTTATTCATCAGCACATAATACTTTCCATCTTTCCAACCACTGGTACTTTTGAAACTGGCAGCCTGACCCTCAAGAGAATTTGCCGGGCTTCCTTTTGATTGGTCTGAATACAGGCCAGCAAAAGCCCCTTCAGTGCCAGGCGCATTGGGTATTGGTTTAGACGGCACGGTAACCGGTGTTTCCACTGGCGGAACAGTTTTTGGCAAAGTTGCCGGCGTTTCTTTTTTTACAGGCCCCGCGGCTACCGGAGGGGTATTAACAGGTGGATTGGCAACAGGCGGGTTTGTTTTCTGGGCTGCGGGAGGTGCGGGTGTAACCTTTGGAGGCGCCGGGGTCTCTGATGGGGTGTTGACCGGATTTACAGCACCCGACTTCGCTACGGGTTGGTTCTGCACTTTTGTAACCCCTGACCCTGCAAGTGTAGAGAGCTCCCTCTTCACCCGCAGATAACCCACGATCAGGTTCGTGCCTTTCGCCGTTTCGTCTGTTTTCAGTTTATTCCATGTTTTCAATTGGTCAACAGACACTTTATTATAGTTCTGCCCGATTCTAAACAGGCCTTCTTTTTCTTTAACGGTATGATATAAAGGAACGAATACTTCGTCGGGCGCCGGTTGGCCGGTTTGCGACAAGTTCACATCCGTCAATGGCACTTTTAACTTTTGCCCGATGCTTAACCCCTTGTCGATGGTCGTATTGTTGAATGGAGCGATTTCCTTAGGACTGATATTGTAGGTTCTGCCAATGCTATACCAGTTTTCCTTTGGAGCAACGGTATGATTCAGGTATAATTTACTGCCATCCTGCTGTACCTGAAGGTTCTGCGCACTCAGGTTCACCGAAATCAGTATGAAGATATATACAAGTCCTCTTCTCATAGTTAACCTCTAAATTAAGACATTAAAATACGCCATGATGCAGGATAATAATTATTCATCCGGTTGCCCAGGTGCTTCACGAGGCCCAGGGCCAAACCCTGGTACCTCACCAGGTACCAGCCTTTTCCCCGCGCTGCCAGATCAAAGCTTTGTTTACGAAGATATTGAAGTGCCTCAACCTTATCCAGTTCAAGGAATGGTGCATCCGGGGATACCAGCAGACTAACCGCCAACTCATGGTCAGGAAGAAACTCCTGCCGGGCCATTGACCCCGCTTTTATACCCGATTTACGGATGTTCAGCACCTCCCGCAACGCATGATGGTCGGGGTACAGTTCCGAGGGGATACAATAGATCTCCTCCCCCGCTAATATGATTTCCGTCTCCAGATCCTGCCTTAACCAGGTCCCCGGTACTGATGCCTTCACATGGTCCACGATCTTTTTACGACTAACACTGCGACTTCCCTCCACTGCTCTGGTGAGCCGGAAACAGGCGATAAAAAATCCTTCGCCTTCCGCTTTTCCAGGAAAAAAACGGTATCCTGTTCCACCACTCGCTGAGACCGTTTTCACAATGCCCCATTCTTCCGGAAGTGGTACTTCTACCGGAACCAATTCCGCCTGGGACATCAACCAGTCCAGGATTTCTTCGTCTTCCTCCCTGGAGTAAGAACATGTGGAATACACTAACAACCCGTCTTCTCTTAATGCAGGTAAAGCATCGGAAAGTATTCGCTTCTGACGCTCTGCACAATGCGATACGTTGGCTTCGGACCATTCTGACAAGGCCTCTTTATCCTTCCTGAACAGACCACTTCCACTACAGGGAGCGTCTACCACCAGTACATCGAAATAACCGGGCAAATGTCGGAATTGAGAAGGATCACTGTTGCTGATGAATATTTTTGGATCGCCCCATTTAACAACGTTTTCATATAAGATGCTGACTCTGGTCCGGATGATCTCATTCGCCAGCACCAGGCTGAAATTATTCATCGAGGCCAGCAAGGTGGTTTTACCTCCGGGCGCGGCACAAAGGTCAAGCGCCTTTAAACCGCTAACCTCGCCGAGCGTAGTTTTCAACAAATACTGCAAAAACATACTCGATGCTTCCTGCACATAATATGCACCGGCATGCATGGCAGGATCGAGGGTGAATGAAGGCCTCTCTTCCAGATAATATGCACCCTTGCACCAGGGTACGGGATGAGATGGCTTAAGACTGCCCGCCTGCATTAAGGCTTGGAGAATGCTTGTATTGTCAATATCCAGTTTGCTGCTATTAAACCGGACGGATACAGGTGCGGGAAGCTGATGGGCTTGCGCAAATGAGGATTCATCAAATCCTTCTACCGAAGCTAAAGATCGTATCAGCTGTTGTGGTAATTGCAAATTATCTTTTCTGATGAATGATCAACGCGACCGCCAACCTACAGTAAATTAAGGTTAAATATTCTTGACCTCGGCAATAAGATCATGAAGCGCTTTTTTAGCATCACCAAAAAGCATCGAAGTCTTGGGCTGATAGAACAATTGATTCTCGATCCCGGCGTATCCCGGCTTCATACTTCTTTTGTTCACGATAACCGTTTTGGCATCTTCTACTTCCAGAATCGGCATGCCATATATCGGGGATGCAGGATCATTTTTTGCAGCCGGGTTGACCACATCATTTGCCCCGAGGACCAACACCACGTCCGTGGTCTTAAACTTTTCATTGGCCGTTTCCATCTCTTCCAGTTTGTCGTAACTCACATCTGCTTCTGCCAAAAGTACGTTCATATGTCCGGGCATACGGCCGGCAACAGGATGAATGGCATAGACCACCTCCACCCCCTTGGATTCCAGTAATTTCTCCAGTTCATGACAGGTATGCTGCGCCTGGGCGACAGCAAGGCCATATCCCGGGACGATGATCACGCGGTTGGCATAACTCATCACCATAGCCGCATCACTCACGGTAATTTCTTTATACTGACCGCCAGCCTTAGTTGTTTGATCACCTGTTGCCGCTGCTGTGGCCCCAAAAGAACCGATCAATACGTTCTGCAATGACCTGTTCATCGCCTTACACATCAGGATCGTAAGCAGGGTGCCTGCTGCGCCTACCAGGATACCACCAGTTAACATGACCGGATTGTTGTATAGAAAACCACCCGAAGCTGCTGCCACACCGGTAAATGAATTTAATAGGGAGATCACCACCGGCATATCTGCTCCGCCGATAGGAAGCACAAAGAATACACCGTAGATGATGGCCATGACAAAAAGAATATAAAACAGGTAAGGTTGAACACGCCCACCGTGCATCACGATGTAGGCACACACAAAAACCATCATGATCAACACGAGCATATTGACCAGGTGTTGGCCCTTGAAAACATAATCGCTGATCTTGCCATTCAATTTCCCCCAGGCAACAATACTGCCGGCGAAAGAAACGGTTCCGATCACGAGACCCATGACAATGGCAATGAGCGTACCGGCAGAAACAGGAACGCCATGTTCCATAAAATCAACATGGGCAAGATGATTGAATTCAACAATCGAAATAAGTGCCGCACAAGCGCCACCCATACCATTGAACAAACTCACCATTTCAGGCATGGCCGTCATCTTAACTTTTTTGGCCGCTAATGTACCAATGACCGTACCTATCAGAAGGCCGCCAAATATCCACGCATAATTGCCCAATCTTTGGCCATCGCTTTCGTAAAGAAAGATGGTTCCAAGGATGGCAATCACCATACCACCTGCAGCAATTAAATTTCCGCGCCGCGCCTGTGTAGGCTGCGACAGCATCTTCAAACCAAGTATGAAAGTCACTGATCCAATCAGGTAGGCCACAACAAGTAAACTGATTCCCATGAATTGCGATTCTTATTTTTTCTTTTTGA
>JANMHK010000003.1:0-3087 GCA_031375135.1 Sphingobacteriales bacterium
GGCTCGGAAGCAAAGCAGCAAAAAACTGATTAGGCCCACAAACAAAAAACCCCCTTACTCAGGAGGTTTTGTGCCCAGAACAGGAATCGAACCTGCACTACCTTTCGATAACAAGATTTTGAGTCTAGCGCGTCTACCAATTCCGCCATCTGGGCCTCAAAGGGGAGCAAAAATAGGGAAAAATAGAATTGGCAAATCACCCGAATGTTTAAAAACTCAATTCTATTGGCCCGTGACCGTTTTTTTGATGTCTTTCACCACGTCCCTGGCAAAATACAATTGGAAACCGACACTCAGGCTAAACCCGCCCGCACCTTCTGTATTTGAATAATTTGCATAACGATAGCCGGAAATGCCTTCCACGGCAATGTTCCTGTTCAGGAAGGCAGCAAAGCCCACTCCAAACAGAAAACTCCAGCCGGTGGAGTTCACTTCAAGATTATTCGATTTGGTCGTTACCGTTACATAATTCGCGCTACTGACCAGGAACGGTTTTGTCTGCGCTTTTCCAAAATAGTACCTGGCAAAGGGTCCCAGGCCTAGTTCGCTGGACTTCACCGTTCCGGCTTTTGAGAAATCCATGTTCATCTCGCCACCAACGGCAAAATTATCTGCCACGAAAAATCCCAACTGCGGGTTGAACCTGAAACTGCTTCCGCCTTTATTGGTATTTAACGACAATTGACCTCCCGCCATGATGGCACCCTTATCGGTTTGGGCACTTAACACAGATATCATAAGAAGACACACAAGAGTTAAATAGATTTTCATACGCTGAGTTTTAATGAATGACTCTAAGACCTTAAGTATTTGATAAAAGTATGTTTTCTTTCATCAATTAATTATCAAGAAACTTTGATTTAGGTGTCATGATCAGAATGGCAATATCACAGAACCCCAGAATCCCCGCTCCAATATTTTATTTCATCCGTTCAAAGCAGTTGGCCATTGCTTACCTTGGAACTCCAATATTTTCTTCATGAAGCAGATCATTTCGTCCATCCTTTTTTTATTCGTTTTTAGTGTTTGCAGTTACGCCCAGCCCTTTCAAATTATTCCGGAGCCACAAGAACTGGTGCCCGGAAAAGGGGTGTTTAGATGGTCATCTAACACGGCGATCGTTTATAACAACAAGCAACTGGAGTTCCTCGCCGCCTATTTGAAAGACATGGCAAAGCCTGCGGCCGGTGTGGACCTGAAGGCACAAGCGGGTAATACGTCGCAGCAGGGGAAGATCAATTTAATGATCGACCCCAGGGCCAATGGCGGGAAAGAAGGCTATGAACTTAAGGTGTCCGAAGCTTCCGTGTTGATCAGTGCCGCTACTGCACGTGGTGTTTTTTACGGAGTTCAAACCCTATTGCAATTGATCCCGGTTGATGGGTCAAAGGCACTCCCCGCCGTGTCGATCAAAGATGCACCGCGTTTCCCCTGGCGTGGCCTTATGCTTGATGTTAGCAGGCATTTCTTTACCATCAACGAAGTGAAGCGCATGATCGATCAGATGGTTATTTATAAATTCAATCTCCTGCATGTGCACCTGACAGATGACCAGGGATGGCGCATGGAGATCAAGAAACTTCCGGAGCTAACCAATGTTGGCGCATGGCGCGTACCGCGCACGGGTCTTTGGTGGGATCGCGACTGTCCCAAAGAAGGCGAGGCTGCAACCTATGGCGGATTTTATACCCAGCAGGAACTCAAGGACCTGATCGCCTATGCATCAGCACGTTTTGTGGATGTGTTGCCCGAAATCGATGTGCCGGGTCACAGCATCGCGGCGATCGCTACCTATCCGCAGCTCTCGTCGACCGGCCTGAACTATAAAGTGAACCCCGGTTGTAAATTTTACACCATTGAAGACAATGCACTCTGTGTGGGTAAAGAATCCACGTTCGAGTTTTTAGATAAGGTTTTTACGGAAGTGGCTGCCGTATTTCCGTTTGAATATATACATATCGGGGGCGACGAATGCTACAAGGGCTTTTGGGAGAAATGCGCCGATTGCCAAAAAAGAATGAAAGACAATGGCCTCAAGAATACCAATGAACTCCAAAGTTATTTTATCAAGCGGTTGGAGAAAATGCTGGAACAAAAAGGAAAGAAGTTGATGGGCTGGGATGAAATTCTCGAAGGCGGCCTCGCTCCAAACGCTTCTGTGATGAGTTGGCGGGGCATGGGTGGCGGTATCGCGGCAGCGAAAGACAATCATCATGTAGTCATGAGCCCAACAGAATTTGCCTACCTGGATCTCTACCAGGGTGATCCTGCCATCGAGCCACCCACCTACAGTATGCTGCGGTTTAAGAAAGTTTACGAATTCGAACCCGTTCCCGATGGGGTAGATCCGGCCATGGTACTGGGCGGACAGGGTAACCTCTGGACAGAAAGTGTGCCCCATTTCAGGCAGGCAGAGTATATGCTCTGGCCGCGGTCTTTCGCCCTGGCAGAAGTGCTTTGGTCAACGAAGTCGAGCCGAAACTGGAGCCGGTTTGTGCAAAAAACAGAAACACATTTTACCCGAATGGCTAAGGCCGACATCAATTTTTCCAGAAGCTTTTTTGACGCCGTTGTGATCCCTTCCAAAGATGCGCAGGGCCAATTGCAAATTCAGGTTGAAACGGAAGTGGATAGTCTGGATGTTTATTATACGTTTGATAATACGTATCCGGATCATCATTCCGCCAGGTATATAAAGAATGAGTTGTTGTCGATCCCTAAAGATGCCGATGGCTTTCGGGTGATCACCTATCGTGATGGTAAACCCATCGGGCGAATGCTGACCCTGCCGCTGGACGAATTGAGTAAAAGAGTGAAAAAAAGCTAGCGGTCAGATCCATTGCGGCTAAAAATAAAAAGGACATAGCGAGGTTTCCCTGGCTATGTCCTTTTGATATCCCACCTTCTTCTTAATCCAGTTTCGAGTCCAGCAATTCCTTTTTTTCGATCTTGTAGGAGCTGATGAGTCCCAGGCCACCGCCGATGCCGATCAATGCAAACCAAAGGGCTGGGTTTTCTTCGTCATGCAGCATATACTTGGTAATGATATATGCCAGTGCCAGTCCGATACCTGCACCCAGGAGTAAC
>JANMHK010000295.1:0-4555 GCA_031375135.1 Sphingobacteriales bacterium
GATTCAGATTATCGCATTACTGCATTATCGAATTCTCAAATTTGATAATGACCCCATTCATTCCCACATTCAGTACATTATTCACATTCCTCACATTCTAAATCAGCGTCTGCCAGGCAATTTTCTTAAGCCATTCGTTTCTCTTAATCACATCGCTCATTTGTTTTCTGAATTCTACCGGCTCATATTTTTTTCCCGTTTTAGGTGGAATGATTGGACCCGGGTTATCCAGTACCTCCAACTTGGTAGCATACCATGTAGTGTGCAAACGGGGAATGGCCAGTCCCAGGATCATGCCCGGAAGGCCGCCAAAAGATTCGGGGCCGGAAGTGGGGATGATCTCATCGGTATAAAAGGCGATGACAACTACTGAATCAAAAATCCTGGCTACCGCCTTTCGGCATTCAAAACCCGCAATGGTCCTGGGCTCGTTGGTGATCTTCCAGTCGATCTTTAACAGGCTGTCCTGGATCAGGTATTCAGAGCCGAAAATATTTTTTTGCGAGATCCGATAGGCATTAGCCAAGTCCTGGTAAACGATATTGGTCAGGTAGGAGATTGACCAATGAATCTTTCTGTTTTCGGGTTCCTTACCCTCTTTGAATAATGACTTGCTTTCGTCGAATAGAAGGTCGTAATATGTCACGGCGAACTTCGGCATAGTTTCCTTGATCATGGCATCAAACATATCTTCTTCTTCCAGAAAACTATGTTGATTGGTTCGCCTTTCGAATTCAATTTTGCCCGCCATGATGAATTGTTGCGCGGGAAGGCAATGAACGCATAATAGAAACAATATGGTGCTCAGTATTTTTTTCATGGCTATTTATTGAGGACTCCCGTTCTTTGAAAAATTCCAGATAAAGGACAACATGACATAGCGGTTGAAAGTATTATAAGTCTTCTCCGAAATCAGGTTGGAGCTGATGTTTCTCCTGAAACCGATGTTCTGGTCAAGGATATCGAAAGCATACAATCGAAGTTTGACGGCGTCCTTCTTTCCAAACTTTCTGTCCAGCCAAACATTCCATAACACAGCACTATTGTTGGAAGTAAACACGGGTGTTTTCTGGCGCAGCGTAGCATTAATGTCGTTGGTCAGTTCCCATTTCTTTCCGAAAAACGCCACCAGGTTCAGGGTGTAGTTCTGTAACCAGTAATTGGTTTTTATACTGCTGATCGAGCTTTTGGATAGATTGTACTGTGGATTGATGTTGAACGATAGACTGTACTTTTTTTCTTTGGTGTAATCGAACTTCAGCTCTGCGCCAAGGTTTGCATTGCGGGTGGTATTCCTTTCTGTGTTCACATAATTTACATACTGGCCATAGTTTACCGAAGGTCCACCGCCGATGGTCAGGCCGGATTTAAGTTTCTTGTTATAATTGAAATACATCCTGGTATTATAATTTCCATTGACATTGATGGTCTGGTATATCCTGCGACCAAGTGTATCGATAAAATTCCTTTCGGAAAATGCGTTTTGAGCAAAGTTGGCCGAAACATTCATGAAGAATCCACTCTGAGAAAGCATATCATACTTATTAAGCCAGATACCGAGGTCATGATTCAAAGCAAGATTGAGGTCTGGGTTTCCTATATACACATTAAAAGGATCCGTGTTGTTCGCTACCGGCTGTAACTGGTTGATGGTAGGCTGCTGGGTGCGGCCATTGTAATACATATCCAAATTCATATTCTTCTTCATCGTTACCCTCATATTAGCAGCGGGGAAGAAGTTCAGGAATTTGTATTTGATCACCGTATCCCTTTTGAGGTCGTTCTGGGTGAGCGAGGTGTAAGACATTGACCCGCCAAAAGAGTAGGAGAATTTTTTGGGCTTACTGTATCGAAAATTCATTCCGCCCTTGTTCTCCCAGGTTTTGAAATCAAACTCATTACTCAGTGCAGGAACTTCTACTTCGTATTTGTTGGACGACGGATTGGGCTTTTCTAATGTTCGCCTCAATGAATAGATATCTGCATGAACAAGTTCATAATTGAATTCCAGTATGGTTTTTTTATTAAGAGATTTGGTATATGACAAACGGCCGGAATAGTTCTTCCTGTCGTTGTTATTTATTTTTTGCTGGTCTATCACGTCGACCTTGACCAACAGCCCCTTGCTGTCGTAGTAACTGTTCAGCGCCCTCAGGAATCCGTCGGATTCCGTATTATTGAAACCCTGTTTGAAACTTGCTGAAAACGTATTGCCCGGCTTCTTGAATTTCTTACGATAGATCAGTGATGAACTGAATGAACGCGTGTCGCTTATGCTGCTGTTCATTCTACTGCCTTTGTTGATCGTATCTCCTGCCGGGGTGATGGATTCGGAACTGATCTGCTGGTACCCGCTGCCTTTGCCATAAACGCCATTTACCATAACTTTTAAAGAGGAACTGGAGTCCAACTTAACATCGTAAGTGCCCATACCGCTGTTGCTTTGCTTAGTGGCATGGGTGCGGCTTCGCTCGTTGGCAAAATAACTGGCATCGGGCAAAATATATTGCCTCCGATTGGAGACCACCGCGTCATTATTTAGCTTCTTATATCTGTAATTTAAGTTGAGGTTCTTTTTATCGTTATCCCACTTATTCGAGAATTGAAGTCCGGCGCTCCAACTCCTGGGTAGTCCTTCGCCCTCAAACCTTCCCCAATCGAAATCATCGTCCGGTCCTGAAATCGAGATCATCGTTCCCCCGTCGTCGGTCATCTCAGTTTCTACATTTCCCGCCCCTCCATAATTCATCATGTCCCTGAAATCCAGACCCGTTCTGCCGTCGCTGGCCATCAAACCATGACCTGAGATCTTTCTTTTACCCTTGAAATAGTTCAGCATGGCTGAATTGCTCCAATAGTCGTTCATATTAGATCCGCCTTCCAGCTTGCCGAAATAACCGTTCTTTTTATCCTCTTTGAGCTTTAGGTTGATCGTCTTGGTTTTCTTGCCATCGTCTATACCAGTAAACTCCGCCTGGTCTGATTTCTTGTCGAATACCTCCAGTTCTTCCACCATGCCAGACTGGAGATTCCGGGTGGTGATCGTTGGGTCATCGCTGAAGAACTCCTCGCCATCAACCAGGATCTTTTTAACCCGTTCCCCCTGGGCCGTGATGTTGCCGGAGCGATCGACGGTGACGCCCGGAAGTTTCTTAAGCAAATCTTCTACCGTGGCCCCGGGCTGAACTTTAAAACTATCCGCCTTATACACAATGGTGTCGCCCTTCATCCTGATGGCCGGAATGGTCTTTCGGATGAGGATCTCTTCCATTAACTTACTCTTCGGGATCAGGTAAATAATGCCCATATCAAAGGGCTGGTCGGTAAGGGTGACGCTGTCTGAAAAATCAGCAAAGCCTGGATAGGTAACGGATAATAGGTATTTGCCGGGAATAGCCTGCATGGAGAATTTTCCGTCAGAAGTGGCACGGGAAAAGGTGACAAGTACCGAGTCAGCCTTACGGATAAGGGCAACCGAAGAATTAGCGAGCTGCTTTTTGTTAACGGTGTCAGTAACGGAACCCCGGATCTGATTCTTCTGCGCGTTTGCGGCACAGCATAACACCACTAACAATAGTGTGAGTTGAAGGTATTTTCCCATAAGCCGGGTAAAAATAATTTTTAATGTATAAGCATTATATTCGGTAAGTATAAATGGTTGTTAAAAAAGGATGTATGTCGGACAATAAAGCAAACCAACAGAATGCGTCAATAAAGCGCTACGAAGAGGAACATTTTGTGGATACTGAAAAGCCTGTATGGAACTATTCTTTCTTTAATGAAGAAGCCATCAGAAATTTTCAACAAGGAACGCTTTACAATGCATATGAGTTTTTTGGCAACAAGCAACTCGATGTATTGGGTAAGTCGGGCACCTATTTTGCCGTGTGGGCGCCTAATGCAACAAAGGTTTCTGTGAAGGGGAATTTTAATAAATGGAAGAATGAAACGCATCCTCTGTTTGTCCGGCTTGACCAAAGTGGAATCTGGGAAGGGTTCATTCCCGATCTAAAGCGGGGCGAAGTTTATAAATATCATATTCATGGTTTTCAGGGTGTGGAACTGGACAAAGGAGATCCATACGGACATTATTGGGAGTTAAAACCCAAAACAGCCAGTATCACCTGGAATTTTGAATTTGAATGGAAAGACGGATCCTGGATGAAAACGCGTAAGAAGAACAATGCGTTAGACAGTCCTATTTCTGCTTATGAGGTTCATCTGGCCAGCTGGCGAAGACCCGACAAGTCCGATGAAGATTCTTATTATTCATACTGGCAAATTGCAGAACTGCTGGTTCCCTATGTAAAGGAAATGGGTTTCACTCATGTTGAGCTGATGCCCATTATGGAACACCCGTTCGATGGAAGCTGGGGTTATCAGGGTGCAGGTTATTTTGCATCTACTTCACGTTACGGCACCCCCCAGCAATGCATGCAATTGATTGAGGCATTTCACAATGCAGGGATAGGCGTAATACTTGATTGGGTGCCTTCGCATTTTCCATATGATGCACATGGATTATTTATGTTTGATGGATCGCATACCTATGAGT
>JANMHK010000118.1:0-3054 GCA_031375135.1 Sphingobacteriales bacterium
GGAACCAAAATAATTCTTGATCAACTCAGCCCCGGCGCCGCCTGCCGTCGCATGGGCAGATGGATGATCAGCAACAGGAGGCGTAGGGAATACCAATACCTCCCAGTTAGGGTCACCCGTTGTACTTGGATTGCCATCGGCATTTCCCTGTTGAATGGCGGTCACCGGACGCCAGAAAAAATGAGTCATCTTAGCTTTTAAACAAGCGATGTATGCGTCAGCTTCGGTCATTTGGAGAAGTGCCAGTACATGAGCCACCCGCCAGGCATCCATATTTTTCTGGCTGATGATCTCGCGGGCGATCTTGTTCCAGGTATAGGGAGAACTCTCCACCCAGAATTTCGCAATGTCTTCCTGGTCAGCCGATCTGCCATTTACGCCGGTACAGGTAACACAACCCATGCTCTTAACCTCATTGTAATCTGCCGCGTACGCCGCTGATGAAAGCGCATAAGGTGCAGGAACCGCAAACTGCGTGCTGTTGGTCAGTCCGAAAGTGGCGAGGTTACCCCAGCCCGGAGAATCGTAAAATCCAACAAATGGCGGTGGAAGCTGGAAAGGCGGAACCGTAAATGGAAAGGTGAATTGATAAGACCCGGGCGTATTTACCGGGAATATGGGGAACATCACATTGGCGACTCCATCTGTAGCTCTCCTGGCAATCATGTTTGCCGCAGCCAGCTTCCCGAGGGCAATTCCCTGTGTCTTTTCGGGCGACGCGTCTATACCGCTTAACGACTGGTTAAGGAGGTTCCCGATATATGCCTTCACGGGATTTGAAGACACATTTGCGGGAGGATTCAGTTTGTCAAAAAAATAAACAATCACATCATGCGCTGCCTGCGCAACGGCGGCATCGGGATCGGCACCTTTAAACGTATTGTCAGTAGTTGCATAGGTCTCATACTTCGGAACGATATTATTCAAAGCATCATGCATAGCCAGATTGACCATAGCATAATACCTGGATTCAATAAAGGGCGGAATGGGTGGGCCCGGCACAGCATTAACCACCACATAAGTTGCTGCCGCATTCCAGCGGAGCACCATCTCAGGACTGGTATTGCCCCAACCCTGACCTGGATTATTGAACCGCTTCTCAGTTAGTTGGTCATTCGTCGCAGAATTATCCTTATTACATGCGGCAAATAAGAGGAAGATCATGATCACCGGCAGCCATTTCAGGCAATTGATTCTGGTAATATGTACGCTCATAAAAATTGATTTGGAAAAGAAAACTACTGAGCGCTTACATTAATTTTCTCTCTAATCGACCTGCGTTAAAATAATTCAACATACTGCAACTGGCTTCGTTAATGACCACTTGAGGCCAAACAAGGGATTTAGTCGAAAAATGAAGCCTTTCGTCTGATTTCCGGTAATGTTCTTTGATTACAATTCAACAAAAGCTATTTTGTTATAGCAATCCAATGAGTATGTATCAGGAAAATGCTTTTGTCTTTTCTCCATCTTACCGGTGGCTAAGGCATTTGATATTTTGGATCATACACATCCTTTGCTTTTCTTTCCTGTTCAAAATTCCAGACCAGTCCTACGCTAAAATGTTTGTGCTGTCAACCCTATGGGTTCCGGCCATCATCCTTTACGCCTATCCCGTTGCCTATATATTTATCTCAAAATATCTTCTATCGGAAAAATATCCTCTGTTCATCCTCATTATCCTGATCTGGGCGATAGCAGGCTATTTCCTAAATTATTTCTTTAGAAATTGGATTCTGTTTCCGGTTTTAGATGCTTTGGACTTCAAACCGAATAATAGAAATCCCTGGGCCGCAGGTAGCTACCTCACCTTGAACGTGATGGCCGGGTTTACCAGCATGATCGTGCTGTTCAAACACTGGGCTCAAAAACAAAAAGATTTTCTCACCGCCAGAAATGAACAGGTGAGCGCTGAACTTCAGTTGCTCAAGGCACAGGTACATCCGCATTTCCTATTCAACACCCTGAATAATATTTACGCTTTCTCATTAGAAAATTCGCCAAAAACCCCGCAATTAATCCTAAAGCTTTCGTCGCTGCTCAGTTACATGTTGTACGAATGCAAATCCCCTAAGGTCCAACTTGGGAAAGAAATCGAGGTAATGAAAGACTATATAGGGCTGGAGAAAGAACGGCATGGGGACCGAATTGACATATCCCTACACATAACCGGAGAGGTTGGAGGCAATATGATCGCGCCCTTACTGCTGCTTCCGTTTCTTGAAAATGCTTTCAAACATGGCATCTCCACAGCCATGGAAAAATCCTGGCTGGCGATGGATTTGGAAGTGAAGAACAATTATTTGTTTGCGAAAATTGTAAATAGCAAAAATGAATCTACATCAGAAAACTTCGCAGGTATTGGAATTAACAACGTGAAGAAACGGCTTTCTATTTTATACCCTGGTAAACATGAACTTAGCCTGAACGACGAAGGAGATTTTTTTTCTGTCGCGCTCAGTTTACAGCTTGATCCCAGTCCGCCAGCATCGGAATATGTAACATCATCAAAACCTGGTTTAACCCTTCAGTTATGACCATAAAATGTCTACTGGTAGATGATGAACCACCCGCCATCCGGATCATGCGATCTCATATCTCCCAGATAAAAGATTTTGAAATCGTGGGGGAATGCTACAACGCCATTGAGGCCCATGAAGTCATGCACCAGAAAAAGGTAGATCTGATTTTCCTTGACATTCAGATGCCTAAGATCTCGGGGACCGATTTCCTGAAAAATTTTAGCCATCCGCCTCTTGTCATATTCGTAACTGCGTTCAGGGATTATGCCTCAGATGGATTTGATCTGGATGCAGTGGATTACCTGGTAAAACCTGTTTCGTTTGAAAGATTTTTGAAAGCGGTTTCCAAGGTTAAAAAAATACTTGGGCAAGAGCAGAGCCTTATTCCAAAAGAAGATCAACCAGGAAAAGATGCCTTTGTTTACCTGAAAGTAGATAAACACATGGAGAAGATCTTTATACATGATATTATCTATATTGAAAGTTGGAAGGATTATGTTAAGGTATTTTTAACCGATGGAAAAAACCTTCT
>JANMHK010000155.1:0-4276 GCA_031375135.1 Sphingobacteriales bacterium
CGTTATCGCGCCAAATTTTCTTACCGTCTGAACCCATCCGGCCAGTGATACTGTTTTTCCTTTATCTGCGATCCTTAATTCGCCGCAAGTGTGAGAACGATACATAGTGTGATATCAAAATTTAAATAAGATAATTATTGCTCTTCCGGCATTTCATTTTTCAGTAGTTCTTTGGTGGGTTCAAACATCTTTTCCTTAAATCCTTTTTTTCGGGATAAGATGAAATAATAATAAAAAAGAACCAAAAGTCCCAGCGTGAAAGGGATCAACGATAACTGCCTCAACCCGTAAGACCCGATCAGGTTTTCTTCCCAACCATAGAATTCCCCCACCATCCAGGTGCAGTTGGCCGTGATCCAAAGTATCACTGCCACATTATGCAAAAACTCAGAAATGATGAACCGGGTCTGCCAGGTGATCATAAGGGCTACCCCAACAGTTGGAATGATCATGAACATGGCCATGGGCTTGACATTCATGGCCCAACACGCATCCTTGATCAACCAAAAAAGGATATGCAAGTTTTCCACCCTTCTGAAACGGGCCGGAATATAGTAGAGTTTCTCGTTGTCCATGGCATGCTTAGAAGCGGCAAAAATAATGTATTTCCGTCTTTAAGGGGACTGCGGCTTCCAGTATGACAGGAACGCCCCGTTTGCGGGCCGAAGAGCCTGAATTCCATAGCGTTTCAAGAGCCGAAGAGCCTGAATTCCATAGCGTTTCAGGAGCCGAAGATCCTGAATTCCATAGCGTTTCAAGCGCCGAAGAGCCTTAATTCCGTAGCGTTTCAGGAGCCGATGGGCTTGCCCGATCATTCTTTTACTTCAATCCTAATCCCGGCAGAATGGGCATTGAACTCGGGGGCATACATGCTCTGAATAGTGGAAATGCCTGCTGCAAAACTGCCCTCATGGGTCACATAAACGGGATATTCAAAGACCCAGACTCCCTTAGGCAACCAGGAAAAGAAGAAATCAGTACTCGCATCCCGGGTGCTTTCGTAGTACCCCAGACCGCCCTGCCATTTATAACTGCTGATGACATTCACCGGTTCTGTGCCCGAAGCCCGCATATCTTTCAAGTGCATATATTCCATGTCGCGGTCTGCTTTCAGGATCAGTCTCACTTTAATTTTATCACCTCGCTTTAAAGACTCGCCTTCTTTTAACGCAACCAGTACCGGCCCCTTATCACCATTTTTCTCAATAAAGAAATTTCTGCTCAACTGCACCGGTGTATTGGCCCCAACTACCTTGTCCATCTCCTCGAAATACTGCCAGTGCACAGCACCCCAGCTCACGCCCGATCCCGTATTGCCTTTCACTGCTACTTTGATGTTGCCCATCTCCGGAACTATATTTTTGCCTTCGATGATTTGAGTGAAGTAACCTGTGCCCGCTTCTTGTTTACTGTTTTTTGAATCAATTTGTTTACCGCCCAGGGTTATCCTCGCATCCGGTGTTGCGGCAAGCCAGTTACTGCCCGTGCCCATAAATGCATATACTGCCTCCGCTGTCGCTTTCGTGGTCGACCAGCTTTGCACGCGTTTCTGATTCAATAACCAGAGTTTCATATCGTCTACGGCAGTATCATTTTTATTGATCTCCGCAAATGCTTCTATCAGCAGGGCTTGGGTTTCTATGGGCGACTGATACCAGAAATAACCCCGCATATTCTGTTTCCAATACATCCCCAGTTCTTCTGATTTAATCGCATTTTCTTTTAACGATCGGATGATGGAATTGCCCATTCCCTGGTTGTTTGTTCTGTTCATCACCAGTGCGATCATACCCTGACTCATGAGGTTTCTATCCAACCAATACTGCTTGGCCTGCCCATAATAATAATCGTACGCTGGTTTGGAAGATGATGGAACCGGAACACTGAAAAAACTTCTCAAATACAGATACTGCACCTGCAAATCCCCAAGGTTGTTCTTTTTAAGATCTATTTTATTTTTGATCAGCAACTCATAGTCTTCTCTGATCTTTTCATCCGCATATTTCAACGCCGACATGCTGATCTGCGCCAATATAGCTTTGCTCTCTGCCGGAACAGCTTTCAATTTGTCGAGTTTGCCCATACCCGTTAAAATATACTGCGTGATATACCTGTCGTCCATGCTCCCTTTAAACCAGGGGAAGGCGCCCGTACCCATTTGCATATCTTTCAGCTTTAACAGGCTCGCAGACGATTCAGTCGAAAGCCTGCTTAGATCGAACAGCATCGCGATGTTTCGTCTTTGGGCCGACTCACTATTCGCAGCCAATACCCAGGGTGTCTGCTCTATCAGTACTGATCTGAGTTCAGGATTCTTAAGCAAATTGCTGATCAGTGCGGCCGTGTCTGCAGTTCTCCATTTTTCAAACATACGCTTGATCTCAGGCGAACTGTTTGCCGTTAATGAGGCTAGAGCATTTGCATAGAACCGATTAAAGTTTTGCTCCGAACATTCATATGGATATTCCATCAGGTAGGGTAGGGCCAGAACAGCATACCAGGCGGGGTTCGTACTGTATTCCAAACTGATCCGGTGCTGTGATATGGAAGATGATTGACCCGCATTTAACAAACCTTTAAATTGATAGTCCTTCTCCCCGTTGCCTTTTACGATCAGGGGCTGGGATTCAGTCACCAGGATCCGGTTGCTTAACACGGCTACCATATTCTCTTCACCATCCGAATGCTCACCAGAAACTGCTGTAACCCTGTATCGAAGCGGTTTGTTGTAGTTGGCCGGTATCTGTATTTCAAATTGTACGGCACCTGTTTGTTTAGCATCAACAGTAAAGTACTGAGTGGGGAAGATGTTCTGGAACCAGCCGTCGACGGATTGCCCGGTTTCAGGATCGATCAGCTCAAGTTGAGCACGACCTGTAATTTCTTTATCCGTCAGGTTACTAACGCTTGCGGATAAACGAAGCTTATCGCCCTCTCTTAAAAATCTTGGCATATTGGGCTGGATCATCAGGTCTTTCTGGCTGATGATATTGCGGATCATGCCCGCGCTTGCCAGGTCAGTAGTATGTGCCAGTAACTGCCATTTCCATCTGGTCAACGACTCAGGGATTGTGAAAGAGAAGCTAATATCTCCCTCCTCATCTGTGGTAAGATCGGGAAAGAAAAATGCCGTTTCATTAAAGTTCTTTCTAACCGTCAATGGCTGAGGGATCTCGGGTTTTTCTGCTTTGGGCCTTACGGAACCCGTTGTGTCAGATTCTGATGCAGCCATCTTGGCTTTGCCGTACCCGTCCACTGCAGCCTCATCCATCTGCATATTCATCGTGGGGGCAGCACTGTTCATCCTTCGTTGCAAACCCTGGAACCTATTCCAAATAAAACTGTCGTATTTTTTTTCCGGCACCCTAACGTATTCCACCTGTTCTTCCCGCTGTTCAATGTTTCCTACCGTGAAATTTGACTGGGCTTCCCAAGGCTCGCCCTGGTACCTTCTGAACAGATCCGGGAAATACCATTGATGTGGATTGAACTGATCCAGCGAGGCATCGTACATGGAAGTGAGTAGTTCCGCTGCCAGTTTCTCGCCTTTTTGTCCTCGCACCTTTACCTTCCATGTTTCTTTACTGCCCGGCAATAGTTTGTCGCGGAAACTGGTCACCGTGATCTCGAGTTGTTTGTTTGTCCATGGCACGTCCACCACTTGGTTGACCTGAAAAAAACGATTGTGTTTTACAAATAAATGGACAATACCAAAGCCACCGCGGTCAGCTTCCAGCACGGGCACCGTAGCTGTTTTTATTTCATTACTGAGCCGAACAATTTTATATGGCAGTGCCTCTTTTTCACTTGCTTTATCAAGTTGCCTGATCAGAAAAACATTTTCTGCAGAACTGCCTATATGGGCCACCACGGCCTGGCCGGGTTCTGCAGTTAATCTTGATTCCGCGGTACTGACATATGTTGGATGAAGGGGATCGTTCTTATCGGCTCTGATCCGAAAATATTTTTTACTTTTCACTTCAACGTCATAGACGTCTTTGCCCGATACTTCCAACACGTAATATCCAGGTTCCAATTTTTTGTCCAGTCTGATTGCTGCACCGGAACGGCCATCCTTGCTAACCAGTTCTTTTTTTATTTTCCAACTGGCAGGATCCGTTTCATTCATAAACGGATCATGGGGAAACAGTTGCGAAAAATCGTACCTGGTCATGATCATCGTGTCGGGAACCTCCCACAAACGCTGTTTCAATAGTCTGCGGTTTCCCTCCAACTCACTAATATTAATATGCACCGCCATGCTCTGTGAAATGCC
>JANMHK010000184.1:0-5823 GCA_031375135.1 Sphingobacteriales bacterium
CACCAATTTGATTTCCGGTCGTCGCGCGAGCCATCGGGTTTGGTCGACTGCGGAAATTTCGTCGGGTCAGGATGCGAGGCCAGCATGCCTTCATACTGTTTCGCTGCTATTGAGAACTGTTTGTCAACGTCAATTTTTTGCTGGGACATCACTTCAGGGCTAAATCTGAGGAGCAAGACGACGATAGCGGCAATTTTACGCATAGACATTGGGGCTTATAATGAACTTCAACTTAAGGAATCTAATTGACTATTTAAAGCGCATGTTCAACTTCTGCTCGGTCTGGCTCCTTATTATTACGGCGTCAGACTGTCCCATCCATTTAATGCTTTGATATGTTTTGATCAGGTCGGTGACGGTGTTGATCTCCTGGTCGCCCAGTCTGACGATCACATCCCCTTTTCGCAAGCCGCTTTTCCCTGCCAGGGTTTGAGGTTCGCATGCCATCACCAGCGCGCCCTTCTCATTGTGCAAACCTGCAGCTGATCTTTCACCCAGGGTCTCAATGTTTTTGACCTTAGCGCCCAACCATTCAATTAATTGAGCCTTGCTACCGGTCTCTTCTGATAATAAGGGCCGGATGGGCGGTTTCCTAGCGAGGGCTTTTAATGCCGGACGCTCCACCCCGAAATTCATCTCGAAGGGCTTAAAGCCTGTAAGCAAAACCGGCGATCCGGGTTTTATACGGTAATCCCCGGTTTCAGAATCATAAAAATTGGCTGGCCCATAATGAGCGTTTTTATCAAGACCTAAAGTCTGGGAGGCCAGCAGTCCTTCTTTCGAAAGAAAATAATTAGAGTCTACCATCTTGCCCCAATGATTCATCAGGATAGGCGCATATCGGGTAGTGACGATATTATGCATGAAAACATCGCTGCTGTTCTTCAGCCATACATGTGGATGAAACCCATTATTGACCAGAATATTGTTGGCAACGGTACGATGATATCCTTCGCGGAGTTTCAGTCCGCCATTCAAACAAACGTTGTTATAGATTTGATAGTTTGTACTACCATCGTCGAGGTCAATATCCCAGCCGTGATCGCACTGGAATCTGTTGTTCCTGATCACCACCGGATCAATGGCATCCAACAATTCAATACCGGGACGGGCAGCTACGATGCTGTCGATGAGATCCCTCTGCGGCCGCCAGTAACGATCGCGCCCCCATGAATTGAATGCGCCGTGATCACCGGTTTCAAGCACCGTGTTAAAAACATCGTTGTACTCAATGATGTGCCCGCCCCAGGTTCCTTCGCTGATATTGATACCGGCCCTGGGTAACTGGTAGATCGTATTGTGCGCGATGGTGATCTTTGATGCCATGGATATCTGAACGCCGGATACTTGTTTTTCTACGGTTCCGATATGATGAATAAGATTGCCTGATGCTAAGCACGCGCGCGGGTAATCGTTGCTTCTGGGACCCTTAGCATAATCCATTTTATCCCAGGGCACAAAGTTTTCGTATCTGAAAGATGGTGATCTTACAGCAGAAGGTTTTCCAACAAATGCGATGGCATTGGCGCCGATATCGTGTATGTGATTATCCACGATGGCAGCCTTGTTATTATACCCGCTGATGAAAATGGCATTGCCACCGAGTTCAAAAAATTCACAATCGCGGATACTTATGTCTTCCGTGTGATCAAGTAAGATGGCACCCCCGCGATAAATCGTCCAATCGCTGCGCAGCAACGGCTCTTTAGCCTGCATGAAGCTTCTCTCGGTTTGGGTGAAACTGATGTTCTCTATGGAAATATCACTCGCAGATTTTTGCTCGCTGCCTTTGATATGGATCAGGTCTGTGAGATGACTAACAGCGAACACCGAATTATTTAAATCTGTTTTTGCCGGCGGATAAAAATAGAGCGTACCCGATTCAACATGGTAATACCATTCACCCGGCGCATCCAATTCCTCCAATATATTTTCCACAAACCGATGCTCTTTATGCATAGGCGCTGGTCGGTTATTCTGCCATCCGCCTTCATAGAGCAATTCATCGTTTGATTTGCCGGTAATACGATAATGAAATGCGCCCCACTCACCCTGGTGCAGGGCGTGTATGTAGCCACCGCTGGGATCCTTCCAGCCCGATACTTTTTCCTTGCTGAGGGCGTCGGCTGCGGTACCATTAAAGACACGGGCTTCCACGCTGAAGTTAGGATACCGCGCCATGGGCTGTGCTTTTTCGTTTGCAAAAAAACGATCGGGAGCCACGGGCCATGTTACCCTCGCCTTCCATATTCCGTTCTTATCCATCTCCCACTTCGGGTAAGTTCTTTTGGACCCGGTAATGATCACTTTTTCATTGCCGTTAGGACGAATGAGTAATGATTTAAAAAAACCTGGGCCGATCTCCAGGGTCTGCTCCAGTTCATATGTGCCGCCACTCATCACAACGGTCACGTCCAACCCTTTCATTCCGAAAGCTTTGGCAACAGCCGCGTGAAGCGTTCTAAGTGGCTTAGCTACTGTTCCAGCCTGCTGATCATTGCCTTTATTGGAAACATAAATGTTATGCTGCACAACAACCTTTTCCCTTTGTGAAAATCCCTGCTGCCCAAAAAAAATGACCAAACAAAAAAAGACAATCAGCTTCATGTCGAATTCTAATAAAGTATTGTTAAGGGAAGATAAAAAAATTTCCTGTGTCGGATGACTAAAGAAATTAGGTAGGCAATTTGAAAGGATGGTATATGCCGTTTGTGTGAAACCTAGTTTTTACCTGGCATGGAGAACGCCAAGCCATAGCTAAGACTAAACTACTACCTTTTTATGTTGTGAGGCTGAGGAAAGGCTATGCTTAAACTGAAATTAGGCCAGAACTTAAACTTAAGCGGAGAAAGGACAAATATACTCGTCCTATGGGTTGGCAGATAAAGGAATGATGTAACTTGAAACAGCTATTCTAAAAACAAGTGGCTCGCCGTAACCTGGCAGTATGACGGAGTTACTGAAAAAGTTTATCCAGTAGAGACTGAAGCGTGGATCATTCAACTGCCGAATCATTTATTATAAATGAAGCATTACCTTAAATTATTATTGCTTGTTGTGTTTCCATCTCTACTGAACGCACAGCAAAACGTTGATAGCTTGATCAACATGCTGAACAGTAGAGCCGATCCTTCCCTACGTTTTAAAGCAGCAAGAGCAATTTATGATTATTATGAGGAGAAAAATAGCGATACTGCATTATACTTTGCCAATCAATCCGTTTTAATTGCAGAGCAAAACAATCAGAAAATTCCTGAAGCCTTTTCACTCGTACAGAAAGGATACCAGCTTATTGGATTAGGTCGGTTTGGCGAAGCATTCCAATGTTTCCAAACGTCATTTTCAATAGCAGAAGACCCTCACAACGAAAAACCAAATATGTGGGATCTATCACTTTATAGTTTTATCGGGAAAAATTACTACAATGGCAATCAACGGCTGTTAAGCCTGGCCTATGCCCACCATATGTTTGCGCTGCTAATGGTTAGAACCGATAATTTGGAACAACAAATACTTCATTTTAAAGAAGCTGCAAAAATTGGACAAGAGATAAATTGGATACCCAGAGTGATGTTGGCTTATATGAATCTTGGGCAGAGTTACCTAACCATTAATAAGCTGGACTCAGCACTCTTTTTTGAGTCAGCCGCCGAAAGGCTTGCAGTGCAAATAGGATATAAAAAATATTTAGGGAATATCGAAGTGTTGATGGGTGATATATACCAATTTTCAGGCAAACCTGCACATGCATTGGAATATTACTATAAGGGAGTTCAAACTTCAACTGAACAACGCAACTTGAGTAGCTTAACGAAAAATTATTTACGGCTTATCAAGTATCATCTGGCTTCAAGAAACAAAGATTCAGCCTTGTATTATTCTAAACAAAATTTAAAAACAATACAATTACTTGGGTCTGTGGCAGGTACAGAAACTAATATAGGAATTGGTTACGAAAATATGTATCTGAGTTACCAGCTAAATCACCAATTTGACAGCGCTTTTAAATATCTGGAGTTGGCATTAGGTGCAAAAGACAGTTTAAACAAACTGAGAATTAAAAATCTTGTAGAATTTCAAAATCGCTCTTTTGCAGAACAACTACGCCTGAAGAATATAGAAAAGGAGAAAGTAATATATAATAATAAAGTGAGAACATATGCTTTGCTTGCAGGTCTTGCGGCTTTCCTATTGATTGCTTTGATTCTTTATCGCAACAACAGGCAGAAACATAGATCAAATAAAGTGTTGGAGAAAGCATTATCTAATTTAAAACAGACACAAGCCCAACTTATTCAAAGCGAGAAAATGGCTTCTCTTGGAGAACTGACCGCAGGCATTGCCCATGAAATTCAAAACCCACTGAACTTCGTCAACAACTTTTCTGAGATAAATAAAGAATTGCTTGCAGAAATGAAAGAAGAAATCGACAAAGGAAATTTGGATGAAGTAAAAGCATTGACTAATGATGTTATAGATAATGAACAGAAAATAAATCATCATGGCAAGCGAGCGGATGCTATTGTAAAAGGCATGCTGCAATATTCAAGAAGCAGCAATACCGCAACAAAAGAGTTAACTGATATTAATAAGCTGGCGGATGAACATATGCGACTAAGCTATCATGGCATTCGTGCAAAGGACAAGGGTTATACAGCTGATCTGGAAACCAACTTTGATTCGGATATCCGAGAAATAAGCGTGGTACCACAGGACATTGGGCTTGTGCTGCTGAACCTTTTCAACAATGGCTTCTATGCTACAGCGGAGAAAAAGAATCGATCAGATGCCACTTACGCGCCATTAGTTTCAGTCCGTACGAAAAAAGTAAATGGCCATGTTGAAATAATTGTAAAGGATAACGGCAATGGTATCCCAGAAAAGTTAGTAGCTAAAATATTCCAACCCTTCTTCACTACCAAACCAACAGGACAGGGAACAGGACTTGGACTATCACTTGCGTATGATATTGTAAAAGCACATGGAGGAGAGCTAACGGTGCAATCTGTAGAAGGTGAAGGTGCAACCTTCCTGGTCCGACTACCATTATAACAGCCCGGCAATTTTAGCGGAAACAACCAGGCCTTTTTAGAAGAAACGAACATCATCTTGGCAAATCCTCTCAATTCCCGGCAGCGTATTAAAACCATATAAAGTGTAATCACAGCGGATCCTATCACCAAAACCAATAGCGAGGTACAGATCAGGTTTAGGAACCCTACATTTGAAGTCGTGCCATTCTCTTTTGTTCTCGGCTGTTTTTCCTGCTGTTCTCGCTTTGTTCTCGGTAAAGATCCCTTACAACGGAAAAAATCAGGGAGGTCTGTAAACGAAAAAAACCTCCAGAGCTATAATTCTGAAGGCTTTCGAAGAATTCTCACTTGCGTGGTGTGATCTGGCTGGGATCATCGCAATTTCTTCGAAAGCCCCCACGGCAATGTGTTTCATATTTAACTTGATCCTATGTTCGCGAGATATTACAATATTTCAGAACATACAAAGTACCGAATTTCCTTGCAATTATCAAGGTAAAGAGGTACATTTGCAAAACAAATCAACCCCTGAACTCCACTTACGTCTCATGAGAAACCTCTGATGAGAAGGCTGGAGTCCAAGGTTCGGAGAGGATAAATTGTCTCTCCTATTGATTGTCTACTTAGAAAGGGTGTGAGACTTGAACTCACATCTCCAGTTTGAAAAACTGGCGTCCTATCACAATTAGACGAGCCCTTTATTAGCCTGGACAGCTAACTAATTTAGACCGTTCGATTCCTCGAACGGTCTTCTTATATTTCAAATCTTTCCTCCTTGTTGATAGACAAT